>NZ_FNIN01000007.1 GCF_900104045.1 Desulfonauticus submarinus | reverse complement strand
CGTTAGATTAATAAAAAGGAGAAAACAAAAAATGGAAGTAGAACTTCGAGATGAAGAAAAATTATTAGAAAAAATACGAGAACTACCATTGATATATAAAAAAGAACTAATGGATTTTATAGAATATTTGCAATTAAAAGCTCAAAGAAAAGAAACCCTATATTTAAGTGAGCAATCTCTATCAAAAGATTGGCTTCTTCCAGAGGAAGATGAAGCATGGAAAAATTTATAAAAGGAGATGTAGTGGTTATTCCTTTTCCTTTTTCTGATTTAAGCGGAAGCAAAAGAAGACCAGCATTAATAATTTCAAATTTAGAAGGATATGATTTAATTTTGTGTCAAATAACAAGTAAAAATATAAAAGATAAGTATGCAATAGACCTAAAAGATGATGACTTTGCAGCAGGAGGCTTAAGACAAGAAAGTAATATAAGACCTAATAAAATATTTACAGCAGATAAAGATATAATTTTATATAAAATAGGTAGTTTGAAAATTCATAAGCTGCAAGAAGTAATAAATAGAATTATAGAAATAATAAAGTAATCTAACAAGGCGGTCCAGCGGACTCGCTACTCGCTCGCCGCTGACCTTAGCGTTAATGAAAAAAGGGAATAGTATGAAAAAAGCGAATATACAAAGCACGCAAAGTTTGAAAATTAGAAAAATCGTATTTTTCTTATTACTACTTTCAATTACATTCACATATGGGGTTGGGGTAGGTGTATATCATTGGCCTCCATTTACTATACTTAAAGACATAAAAATAATCTTTAAGAAAAATATAAATATTAGCAATAAACCTGTCTATTCGGGCGAAAAAGAACTTTTACGAGTTGCCTTCACAGATCCACTTATCGAAGGAGAAATGATATACAAGCCAATTAACTCGTTAGACGAACTACATAGAATACTTCACTCTATTATATTTCCATATAATAACTTTTATAATGACATTTATAAACAAATTATGATTACTGAAGCAGTATATTTAAAGATAAATCAAGGTAAAGAAAAAGTTCTTAAACTGTCTTACAAAATTAATGAGGAGAAATATTATGCTTATGCCTATGCCCCACTGAATGAGTTAGATCTACACATAGCCGCTCTGATCATCCCTGGTTCTGGAGAAAATCAATCATCTCAAATTTATAAAAACAACTCATCTAATTATCATTATGGAATAATAGATGCCTTAGGCAAGAATATAGATAGCTATGTTTTAATAAAACCAAATGAAGATATATTAGCATTTCATAATGGAAAAAATAAACTTAATTATGATTTTATAATTTCCTATCTATTGAATTATGGAGGATCATATTCTGCATACTACATAACTAACAGTATTGCTATAATAAAATATTTAAAGAAGAAATACGATAAAATTATTCTAGCAGGTCTTTCTCAAAGCGGGAGGGCTACACTTCTTGCTGCATTACAAGCAGAACCTGATATTGCAATTATTTCTTCAGGTTTTAGCATTATTAACGAAAAGGTAGAATGGGCAGGCTATAAACAAATCATTATACCAAATCTATTCAAACAATTTAATAATAAAAAAATTAAACAAAAAATTAAAAAATCAACTACAAACTTTCTATTTACATACGGGATAAGGGAAGTGCGTACTTATAGAATTGAGGCAGAAAAAAAATTAACTTGTAATTATTTCTCAAATATTAAAAATGTTTCCTGTCAAACTCACAGCAAAGGGCATTGTTTCCCTAAAACTATCATCCAAGAATTTCTTAATAGATACCTTTGGGATCGCTAACAAAGCACTATTATGTAAAAAGTCAATCTAGCGAGTAAGTTTTTTTGAAAAAATTTTGCTAAAGCATGGATCTCACTCCTTTTTAATTTATAAGGAGTAATAGAATAAATATTTCTGCAAGCTATTATTAACAGTTAGGGATTTTACCCTACTGCATGACGTAGAATTAAGACATTTTAATGGCAGCCGCAGTCTGCACCTTAGCGAGAGGTATAAAATTCTCTCGCATCCGATTGTTTGCGGTCTGCCAAGCTTTGAATGCATTAATTTATTCTACTATACCTGTTACATAAGGTTGTTTATTTAATACATATCTTATTCTAGATAAAAGCTTTTTGGATATTCTAATTATAGCTTGTTGTTTCTTCATTCTGGTTATTAATTTATTATAACTCTCTAGTAGTGCTGGGTCTTTTCTAATTGCAACCCATGAGGCCTCTATTAATGCATATTTTAATCTGGAATTCTTTCTAAGGCTAAGGCCATATTCATAATGGGTATTTCCTGAAGAATATACTGAAGGAGTAAGTCCCACATATGATTTTAATTGATCAAAGTTTTTAAATCTTTTCATGTCTATAATTTCTGACAAGATGATAAAACCTATTTTAGAGCCTATTCCTGTAACTGTTCTTAGAAGATCAAAGGTCTCTTTAAAATGAGAGTTATTTATATAAGGTCTTATCTCCTGGTCTATTATCAATTGTTATGGAATATAGATAGTTAATAAAATTATTAGACCAGGAAGATGTATGTTTTGGTAATGTAATGCCATTGTAATCCAAAAAACTTTTAATCTGGTTTTTGGTTCTAGTGATATTTTTAGTGTAATTTAGATATAATCTCACCAAAGATCTTAAGTGTTGAGACTCTGGAGGCGGCACATATATAGGGTTAAGGTTATTATTTTCCAACTCCCTAGCTAATTTATGAGAGTCTATTTTATCAGATTTTTTATCTTTTTCTTTATGAGTAGAAGGTATATCAGCAGGATTTACCACCATACATTTAACACCTAGTTTTTTAAATTTTCTATATATCCAAAACCCAAATCTCCCAGTTTCATAGGCCATAAAGAAATTAGCGTTAGGATAGTTTTTATTTAAGGAATTAACTAAAATCTCAGGCACAGGGTCCATAGCAAAAAATTTAATAAGAAGTCCATTATGTCTAATAGAGATATACCAAGCTTTTTTATGCACATCAATTCCAATGAAAAAGTCTTTACCTTTAAAAGAAGTTTTTCTAATATATTTATGTTGTTTCATAAGTTATCTCCTGGTATATGAGGTTTAAGGTCAACCCTAGTGTTATATGTTGGCAGGCTTGGAATCGTAAACTACTTTTTAGCATAAGGTCTGCACCAGGCCGCCATTTCGCTACTCCCTTCGGCCTTGCGTCTTGTCGGCAAGTGACCCTAGACGTTAGCCTTAATGGGGCTTAAAGTGAAAAAAACTATATCGACAGTATTTGGATTTATACTATTAGCAGGTTTAGGATACGGGGGATACCTACTAATTATCTGCTTAGCTAAATCGTTTACTAGAATAAACCCTAGCGTAGGTGCTGCAATTATAGCTGGTGCAACAACAATAATATCATCAGTATATATCGCATCTCTCAATGCTAGAAAAGCTAAAGAAAGGGTAGCATTTGAAGCACATAGAGAGAAAAAAGCAGAGGTTTATAATGAATTTTTGGATATGGTAATTGAGCTAATGCGGAATACCAAAGAAGGGAAAAGGGGTGATGATATTTTACCGGAAAATATTGAAGAATTCTTTTATAAATTTACATCTAAGATTCTAATTTATGGAGGACCTGGTGTCGTCAAGGCTTTTAGTAACTGGCGGTCTGCAGCAGCAGATGAGGATCCTATAAAAGGATTGCTACTTATTGATAAACTATTTATGGAGATGCGAGCAGATTTAGGTGAAAGTAATAAGGGTATTAAAAAAAACGAGCTATTGGGGCTGTTTATTATTGGTGGAAAATCTGAAATAGCAAAAGAGGCTAACA
The DNA here is from genome assembly GCF_900104045.1 of Desulfonauticus submarinus. Taxonomy (NCBI): domain Bacteria; kingdom Pseudomonadati; phylum Thermodesulfobacteriota; class Desulfovibrionia; order Desulfovibrionales; family Desulfonauticaceae; genus Desulfonauticus; species Desulfonauticus submarinus. Next base: position 90,835 of record NZ_FNIN01000007.1, on the reverse strand, counting down.
AAGTGCTTCAGCCGACGGCTAAACGCCGCGGCTGAGCTTAGTCGTTAACCGCAAATAGATATATGTTGGAGAAAGAAAAATGAAAGTAAATATTATAATAGAGAAAGATGAGTATGGGTATTATGCTTTTTGTCCTGAATTGAAAGGTTGCCATACCGAGGGGGATTCTCTTGAAGAAGTGCTTGAGAATATAAAAGAGGCTATAGAACTTTATTTAGAAACTCTACCCCCAGATGAAAGAGTGTATTGTCTGAGCAAGGAGATATTGACGACCTCTATGGAGGTTAAAGTTGCCTAAGTTACCACGATTAATAGCTGAAGAAGCTGAAAGAATGCTCCTAAAAGCTGGATTTGAACATGTGAGGACTAAGGGGAGTCATAAAATTTATCGAAAAGATAAAGAAAGATTTATTTTGCCGTTTCACAAGGGCAAAACATTACATCCCAAAATAGTAAAGGCACTTATGGAAGTAATAGAAGAATAAATCGGTTAACAATTTGCTCCACCTGACCGCTATTCCACTGCGCTCCATAGCGGCAAGTGACCTTGGTCGTTAGTCTTTGTTAAAGGATAAATGATGCCTTATAGTATGGTAATTTTATAAAAACATGTAGATTGTGGGACTAACAAAACGGCCTATCTTTAAAATCATGATTCATAGCCAACAATTAATAATAGTGCTAATTATTCTTATTATTTTGTGTCTTCCAATCATAATGATATTATTTTTAAGTTATAGAAATCCTCCGCGGCGGCCTTTGGAGTACTTAATATTAGGATTGTTGATTGTATTTTTTTCAGGAGCTATTTTAGGTCTCTCAGAGCGTCTTGAAAAAGAGACATTAAAAATATTCTTACACCTTGAAGGGATAAAAAATAATCCCAATATTATGCCAGATACGTTGAAAATTACTAAACAAGATGTTTCAAACTTTTTGGATATACTTTTTTTAATAAAAATTTTTTTAATGTTTGTGGGCGGGTCGGTTGGAGCTAATATGATAACACATGCAATTACGATGGACAGAGATATGGCAATTGAAGCATCAATTAGTTCAGAAAACCATGTTAATTTGTCAAGAATTCATTTTATCCGTGAATTCTTCTCTAGATATAGACCAATTTTATTGGTAATTATCTTGTATGTAGTACTAATCTCTTTACCGTTCTTTTTATTAATAATTTTGAAAAAATTAACTTGGCTAACAAATGGATCCACTTGACCGCTGTTCCGCTTGCGCTTCACAGCGGCAAGTGCCCCTAGTCGTTAGCTTTATAAAAATTCATATCCCCGTTGAAAAAAAGAGTTGAAAAAAATTTTTTGCTATTATAATGTCATTGTACAATTGAACAAAAGATAAGGTTGTAAAAGTGAAAGTTGTAGTTGATACATCGGTTATTATAGCTGTAATTGCTAACGAACCAGAAAAACAGAAAATTGTAAAAATTACAGAAGGAACAACTTTATTGACTCCAAGTTCTGTATATTGGGAGATTGGCAACGCTTTTTCCGCAATGTTTCGTAGGGGAAAAGCATATTTTAAGGAAGTGAATAAAGCTCTTGCTATATTTAAAAAAATTCCAATAAGATTTGTAGATGTTGAATTAGAAAAATCTCTCAAGATAGCTAAAGAAACAAATATGTATTGTTATGATGCTTATTTATTAAGATGTTGTCAGAAGTATAATTCTCCACTTATAACTTTAGATAAGAAATTATTAAATGTAGCAAAGACATTATCAATAGAAGTAATTGAGGTAAAATAATATGGGAGCGTTATATACATATTCAGAAGCCCGTCAAAAATTTGCAAAGATTTTGGAACAGGCTGCAACTGAAGGAGAAGTATTAGTAAAACGAAAAGATGGCCAAGTATTTGTAATAAAACCTCTTATTGAAAAGCGCTCACCTTTAGATGTTCCTGGGATTAATCTAGGTGTATCTACATCAGAAATTGTTGATATTATAAGAGAAAGTAGAGAAAAGAAAGGCTAACAAAAGGGTGCACCAGGCCGCCATTTCGCTGCGCTCATGTCAGCAGCTTAGCTTAGACGTCAACCAAAATCACACATCACAAACAATATCTTTTCTAACGAAGAACGAGAAATAATATCAGTAGATGAAAAAAGGAGTTCCAGCAAAGGAATGGCAGAGATTTGTAAAATAATCCTAAATTTTAGGCAATTTTTCTCTTTAAATTAATCAAAAGTTAGAACGTAAATATTATATTGACTAGATACATATGTCAGGACTTCCACAGCATACCAGGATGCCGCTTTTAAAATAAATAAAAAAATGTGATAGTTTCGTAAAAAATCAACCTATGTCATTGAAAAAATTAGATTTTTCTGAGTTCATTAAGGGTGAACCGTCGCTATTTTTTCAAGACCTAGTTCCACTGACTCACTCAAGCGGTTCAAAAGCCAGACCGTGCGCTCGAAAAGACCAGAGAGCTTGTAGAGAGTGGCTTTATCCTGGAGATCTAAATTTTGTCCGATTTCGAGATAGCGACTCCGCACCTGTTTGACAGCCTCGCTGTTGACGGCTGTAAGGGCCCGCAAAATCTCGAGATCACGACGATCGTCTCCAGCCAGGGCATCAACCGCTTGTAGCAACAAAAACTCCAAACTCTCAAGTAGGAGCAAATAAAACTGTTTAAGACTCTCAGTCCGCATGCTCAATTCGACCATGGGAGCTAAATCTGCCAGGTTCTGCTCTAGGGTGACAATCAGCTCTTGGATATTAAACAATTTCAAAAGCTCGGTACTTGAGTCGGAGTCAAGTTCAAGCTTGGCTATATCGCTGAGAGTATAGGCGATCTCCCGGTTGATATCAACAAAAGCGGTATGATAATGAGTAATCCCGTCAACTTCTTCCTTTCCTCCTCTGTTAAGGCTCTTTTTCACTGCTGCAGGATATTCGGGAAAACGCCGAACCAAACGCAATAGCTCCTTTTCAACCATCATCAATGCCGCCGCAGGATCATCTAAAGAATGATCCTTGATAAATTTGATCTTGGCCAGCATTTCCTCTCGGGTCGGAGGCCAAAAACGATTCAGAAGCGCATAGATCCAATCGTAGCAGAAAAAGGAAAGCATCGGAATGGCAAAATTGTAAAAGATAACAAGACAGACGATCTCTTTATCGGGATCAGAGCTAAGACTCTTAATCAGGGCCTTGACCAAAGGAATGCCAGTGCAATATTCAAGGTAGAAAAGGGCCACCATCACTCCCACTGACATATAATTGAAAAAAACCTGAGACATAATAAGCTGCTTTGCAGTTCCCCGAATGCCAGACGAAAGCAGCAAAGTCACTACGCTCGATCCGAGTTCGGCTCCATAAGTTAGCATCATCACCTGTTCAAGTGAAAAGACCCCTGCCTTGACCATCGTCACGGCGATAATCACTACACCAATATAGGTCTGAGTCACTACAGTAAGACCAGTGCCAAGAAAAAAGGCCAGGATAATGGAACCGTGTGAAGAAACCAGAAGCTTGCGCACCCAGGGCATCCCTGTCAGCGGCGCTGCCCCCTGCTGGATAAACTGCAACCCCAAAAAAAGCAAACCGATGCCGAACAAGGCCCGAACAGGAAAACGCAGAGAAGCTGGTTTCTCAAAGGCCATACAGACTCCGGAAACAAAAAGCAGAAGAAAAACTAGGTAGCGAATATCGATAACCGAGATAGCCACCAGCAAGGAACAACCGGCATTGGCCCAAAAAACCACAGGCAAAGCATTGCGCACTCGCACCAGACCACTGGCCGAGAGGCCACCCATAATGAAGGTACTAACCGAGGTACTCTGGGTAATCAGCCCTGACATAAAGCCGATCGCAGCTGATTGCAAATCGCGGCGGGTAAATCGAGCGAACAATTGACGCAGCCGGCGGGAGGTCATATTTTTCAAATTCTGACTGACCATATAGGCGCCGACAAAAAAAATCCCGATGCCACCGAGCAGAGGGCCAGTTACAGTGGTCAACATAGCAATCCCCTTCTCTTCTTCCCGACAACGTTCAGACAACTTCGAACAATCCCACGGACTTCAAGCCCCAGAATCACAGGAAAGTTCGTGGCCTGCCCCATTTTATCCTTAAAAGTACGGTATTTATCCGCCCCTGTCAACTTAGGAGCGAATTACCATCTCTCCCCAATTTTAAAAAATTTAAACTTTAACACAAATACTATAAAAGATAATATTGCCCCAACAATACCTATTGTGGTAGCAGTGTTTAAATTTAATCCAAAGCCAATCTTAGCATAAGCAAGGTAGGTTACAACCACAGCTGTCATAAACGTTGCAGGTATTGTTGCTACCCAGTGCAACTTATCTTTTTTAATAAGATATGCAGCAGCAGACCAAAGTGTAACTGTGGCAAGTGTTTGGTTTGCCCAACCAAAATATCTCCATATAACGCTAAAGTTGGATTTTGAAATTATGAAACCCACAATAAAAAGAGGAACTGCGATTAATAATCTTTTCATCCCTTGTTTTTGAGAAATTTTAAAGAATTCTGCAATTATAAGTCTTGCACTACGAAAAGCTGTATCCCCAGAAGTAATAGGAAGTACAACAACACCAAGAATTGCAAACACTCCTCCTATTGTACCCAGCAAAGTAGTAGATATATCTTTAACTACCAAAGCAGGTCCGCCTTTTACTAGAACAGCATTTAAAGCTTCTGCATTATGGTAAAACGACATACCCATTGTGGCCCAAATCAAGGCAATTAAACCTTCACCAATCATTGCTCCATAAAACACCACTCGACCATATTTCTCATTGGGCAAGCATCTTGCCATCATAGGAGATTGTGTTGAATGAAATCCGCTAATAGCACCACAGGCAATAGTTATAAACATCAAGGGCCATAAAGGTAAATGTCTTGGGTGTGAATTTACTAAAGAAGCTTCGGGATATAAATGATATCCTTTTATCATCAATGCAGAGATCAATCCCACAGCCATAAAAACTAATATTGCTCCAAAAAAAGGATAAATTTTGCCAATAATTTTATCAATTGGAAGAATTGTGGCTATAAAATAATAAGCAAAAATAATAGCTACCCATAAAGCTGTGCTTACCCCCGAAAGATTAGCAAGAAGTTTTGCTGGTCCAAGCACAAAAACTATTCCAACCAGCAATAATAAAACAACTGAAAATACTCTCATAAACTGCTTAAACCCACAACCAAGAGTTTCTCCAACAATGTCTGGGATACTCGCTCCTTTATATCTAATAGAAAGCATACCTGAAAAATAATCATGAACTCCACCAGCGAAGATTGTACCAAGAACAATCCATATCAAGGCAACAGGTCCATACAATGCTCCTAATATAGGACCAAATATTGGCCCTAAACCTGCAATATTAAGCAACTGGATTAAAAATATTTTTTTAGGAGACATCTCTACAAAATCAATACCATCATTAAATTCTTTAGCTGGGGTAATACGGTGTGAATCTGAGCCAAAAATTTTGTCAATTATCTTACTATAAATAAAATATCCACCAAACAATAATATTACACATACAAAAAATATTAACATATTATTTCCTCTGCTTTATTAAAAAAAACACACACATCTTTTAGCTATTTGAATAAGCACTTATTAAAAGGCACTATCTATTTGTGAAAAAATAAGGAAGGAAAAAAAGCAGAATTTAAATATCTAATTTATATGCCTTAAAATATCTTTTTGCTTATAAAAACTAGCATTGGCTTAGGGGTTTTAATTTACATCACCTAATAAACGCCCCTAAAAATTTTTTAGGGGCGTTTAGGTGTTTTTTTATACATCTAAAAGATCAATTATTTTTTCAACTTCTGCCCGCAATTAGGACAAAATTTTGCATCTGAAAGGGAGACTGGTTTTCTGCAAGTTGGACAAGTTTGACTTGCTGGCATAAGCTCTACAATAAGTTCCCCTTCTTTTACAGGAACCATTTTTTTATCTTCTTGATAATTGGCAACTTTTAACACTCTTTTTACAATTCCATCTACAGGAGATAAAACCGCCTTTTCTTGCTTCATAACTGAAATATTAAAAAGTTCTTCTCCTTGTTTTACCATATCTCCTGGTTTTACATGCATTACCCACAAATCTCCACTACAAGGGGCAGCAACATGATAAGGATTAGAAGCATCTGCCATTTCTACCTCATCCTTTTCTGCAGCTATACTTTCTTTTACTTTTACCTGATAAGTAAAAAATTCAGAATCCAAGCTATATCTTACCACACTATGTCCTCGTACATCAGGAGTAGAAATGTCTAAAATAATCATTGTATGAGGCTTACCATTAGAATCTTCAAAATTTAACTCTTCTCCTACTTCTAAACCTTCAAACCACACATCCAAAGGCAAATTATTAGGATCTCCAAATTTTTGTTTAAATTGAATTGTTTTTAGCGCATCTCCTGGATGATTTAAGTAATTTATTAATTCCTCTTCATTAGGCTCTCTGCCTATTAATTCTGTTAATTTCTCTTTCTCAACCTTAATATCTATATTTTGAAGTTTAACCAAAGGAGATTCTTCTGTTCGCTGTTCTAAAGCTTCTTTATATTTATCTCCAAACGCACTTTCATAAACCCAATCCGGAGGGAATCCTAAAGGCAACTTGCCAAATTTACCCAAAAGTAAATTTCTAAAAGCATCATTACTTTCTCTATAAATCATAAGACGATCTTTTTTAGTTTGCTCATCCAATTTATCTTCTGGAATTTCTACAACTCTTTCTAATACGTTAAGCAATCTCTTAACCTCTACTTCTCCTCCTCTCTTATATGCTCCAGTAACTGCTAAAAATGCTGTATTCCACGTTATTTGTGAACCAGGTGTAACATCATGATAACGAACAATCTTTCTTGTACCTGCTAAAAATTTTAACATATAGGGTAAAAGGTGAATATAACCTTGTTTCATTGCTCCTTCTTGAGAAGAAGATGTAGCTCCACCAGGCATTCCATGTTCTACAACGTCATAATCAATACCTTGAAAATAAGGGGCTGTATATTTATCGTAATACGGCATTATCTGTTTTAAAACAAAATTACATTTCCGAATCATTTCTTTATTAAGATTTGTCTTTAATCCCAATTCTTCCATATAAGCAGCAGTAGATAAAACCTCGCCCTGACCATACCACCTAACAGAAGCGCCAATGGCTGTATCCACTATCTTAGCCCCAGCTTTTGCAGCTTCTGCTACTGCTGGCACAAAAAGTCCATCTGTATAGTGTCTATGATAGTGAATAATCAATTCAGGGTACTTCTTTTTAATTGCCAATACCAATTCTCTCATAAACACTGGAGGACATACTCCAGCCATGTCTTTTAATCCCAAAATAATAAGCTTTTGAGCCTTTTTTAAAGATACTCCTCTAATGTCTTTTACTAATTTTAAAATTTCCTCAACTACACTTAAATAATGAGGAATATCAAAACCTTTGGCCCAAGATAAGGAAATAGCTGGTTCAAAAATATTACTTTTTGAACTCAAAACAACTTCTGCTAAAGGACGCATATTTTCAATATGATTTAAAAAGTCAAAGCAACGAATTACATCATAATGCTCACAAATCATTTCCCCTGTAAGATGCATTAGATTTTTAGGCTGGGGTTTATATCCCAATAAATTAGTAGAACGTACCAAAATTTGCTTCAAAGTTTTTGGAGCAAATCTATTCCATTCCTTAGCCTCAGTAAAAGGATACGTCATATTAGCCAACATTGCTACATGATAGTGAGCTCCTCCTCCATTTTCGATAGAGAAAAAACCGCAATTATCTAAGTAAGGGCCTATTAACCTATCTTCAGCTAATCGAAATCTATTCCCGCTATTAGATTGGGTAATGTCTCTAGGCGTAGTATCCATAAAATGAATGTAATCAGAATCTCTAATAAAATCTAAAATCGCATCTCTATCTCCACGAGGATAAGGATATTTATAATCTTTAGGATTAAATGTGGGAAGAACAGGATAAAATCTGCCTAATCTCTTATCAGAATATCCCCTATATTCTCCTAACTGCAAATAAGGATTATAACCCTTTGCTGAAATCTCAGCCACCAACTTTGAAAGTCGAAGCGATTCAGGTTCCATATCTTTATAGATCATTACTTCAGGATGATTGGAAATAAAGTTAGTATCAAAATCTCCTTTTTGAAAAACAGAATGGTTTATAACTTTTCGATGGAATGGAATAGTACTTTTCACTCCTCCTATAATATACTCTCTAAGAGCCCTATCCATTGTATTTAAAATTTTTGTCCAAGTTTTACCAAAAACTATCAGTAAAGCAGCAGCAGAATCATATTGGGAAGGAAAATGATACCCTGTTCCAATGCACGAATCTACTCTAACTCCTTGTCCACCTGGAGATTGATAGCGGGTAATCACACCAGAATTTGGGCTAAAGTTGTTTTGAGGATCTTCTAAGTTTATTCTCACTTGCATAGCCCAATTAGAAGGTTTCACCGTTCTATTATTAAAACGCAATTTAGAACCAAAAGCTACTGCTATTTGTTCTTCTACTAAATCAATTCCATATCTACACTCAGTAATTCCATGCTCTACCTGTAATCTAGTATTTACTTCAATAAGATATGGAGTCCCTGCACTATCTATTAAAAATTCTACTGTAGCCAAAGAATAATAACCAACTTCTTTAATCAATTTAACAGCATATTCTTTTAATTCTTGTCTTAAGTCTTTGGTCATCTTTGACCATGGAGAAGGAGTAATTTCAATAAGCTTTTGATGATTTCTTTGCACAGTACAATCCCGCTCATCAAAAGCAAAAACATTTCCATATTTATCTGCTATAACTTGAATTTCTATATGTCGAACCGAAGGAAGAAACTTTTCTACATACAACCTAGGATTACCAAAAGCAGCTTGAGCTTGGGTAGAAGCTTTGACAAAAGCACTCTCCAACTGGCTCTCTTTATACACTTCATAAATTCCTCTTCCACCACCACCCCCTTCTGCCTTTAACATAATAGGATAACCTATATCTTCTGCTATTTCTTTAGCCTCTTCAAGAGTAACAGCTTCCTCTGACCCTGGAACTACAGGAATACCAAGTTTTTTTGCCAATCTTCTAACTTCAACTTTATTGCCCAAAAGGCGCATAGAATTAGCCTCTGGGCCTATAAAAATAATTCCAGCTTCTTTACATTTTTCTGGAAAAGATTCGTTTTCTGAAGCAAAACCCCATCCAGGGTGTATTGCAATGATACCTTTAGCTTTTGCCTTTGCTATAATAATATCTATGTTTAAATATGCTCTTGGATCTTCACCTAACAAAAGCAAATCCATTGCCCCAGAAGTAAAGGGCGCTGTTTTGTCTACATTAGTTGCAGTCATAACAGGAATAGCTTTTAATTCATAAATCGATCGAACAATCCTTCGAGCAGGAATGCCTCTATTGGCTACTAAAATCTTCTTTCCATAAAGCTCCTTTTTTACCTGTTCAAAACTTTTCATCAATATCTCCTCTCCCCTTTTTTAGTGTATAAAATCCACTCCAAGGACATAATTCCTTGGAAAGAATTAACTTTTTTACTTTAAAGTTAACCTTTAAAACTTTTTAATTGATAAAATATGGCTCTTAAATATCTTTTAGGAACAAAAAGATCTGTTATGCCAGCTAAAGACTCTGTAGAACCAATAATTAAATATCCATCTGGTTGCAAAACCTGAGCAATTCTTTCAAATAACTTTTTTTTATCCTCAGGAGCAAAATAAATGGCTACATTTCTACAAAAAATTATATCAAATTTACCTAAGATAGAAAAAGGCTTCATTAAGTTAATTTTCCTAAAATTAGCCATAAATCTTATTTCATCTTTTATTCTCCATTGACCATCTGGAGTTGGATCAAAATATTTTCTCAACTTATCTGGCGGAAGACCTCTTTCTATTTCAAACTTATTATATTTGCCATAACTTGCCTTTGCAATAGCTTCATCAGATATATCTGTACCCAAAATTGTAATGTTGTACTTTTCTAAATCTGGAATAGTTTCTTTAATTGCTATAGCAATACTATATACTTCTTGCCCTGTGGAACAAGCAGCACTCCATATTCTAATTTTTATAGGTAAATGCTTAGATGTTGTTTTTGATCTTCTATCAATCAAATCAGGCAAAATTTTAAATTTTAATAAATCAAAAGGAGCTTGATCTCTAAAGAAAAGTGTTTCCTTTGTTGTTATAGCATCTATTATTGCTTTTTCTATACGTTTTGTAGGATCAGCAAGAGCTTTTTTATAAAGTTCTAAATAAGAACTAGCCTTTTCTTGTTCTAAAAGAGATTTTAACCTTGTCTCCAACAAATATGCTTTTGATGGATCAAGGAATATGCCAGATATCTTATAGATATACTGGGTAAGAACTTTGAATTCTTCAGGCTTTATTTTCATGCAAGCTTAACTGTTTTTACGATTTCTTCAGCAATTTTATCCAATGGAGCAATAATATCTACAACCCCTGCTTCTATAGCAGATTTTGGCATACCATAAACCACACATGTTTCAGCATCTTGGGCAATGGTTATAGCTCCAAAAGATTTCATTACCTTTAAACCAAGCGTTCCATCATTACCCATACCTGTCATTACCACTCCTGTGGCTTTAGATTTATATTCCTTAGCCACAGAACGAAACAAATAATCCACAGCAGGCTTACAATTATTTTCTGGAGGATCATCTGTAATTTTTATCACTACTTGTTTACCTGCTCCCCTTACAATTTTCATTTGTTTCCCACCAGGAGCAATATAAATCACATTTGGCTTTATTTCTTCTCCCTCTTCTGCTTCCTTAACTTGTAAAGCACATTTAGAATTTAAACTCTCTGCCAAAGACTTAGTAAATACTGGGGGCATATGTTGAACCAAAACTACAGGGACCCCCAAATTGCCCGGAAGCATAGGAAGCATAGTACTAAGAGCATTTGGGCCGCCTGTGGATACTCCTATGGCCACAATTTGAGATTTTTCTACTCTTGTTGTTACTGTGCGCTTTCTATAAACTTTATCCTTGGTCTCAAATTTTTCTAACTGTCCAGCATTAGTAACTTTTTGTCCAGATTTAAGGGCTTTTTTTATCTCTAGCCTACGCAAATAAGCCTTAACTTTTGGACCTAAAACTTTTAATAATTCTTGAAAATTCTCCTCTTGTTTGGCGTGATCTGGTTTGGTAATAAAATCAAAAGCACCTAATTCCAGTGCTCGCATAGTGATCTGACTACCCCTTTTAGTAAGGGTACTCACCATTATAACGCCAACATCTAACTTCCTTTTTCTAATCTCTTCTAAGGTCTGAAGCCCATCCATAATGGGCATTTCTACATCTAAAGTCACCAAGTCTGGTTTTAAACTCTCTATTCTAGCAAGAGCGACCTTTCCATTATTTGCACTGCCTACTACTGTCACTTCTGGAATCTGAGCAAATACATCGCTCAAAATCTTACGATATACAATAGTATCATCTACAACTAAAACCTTTAACGGCAATGTAAGAATCCTCCTTATAATCTATTTTTTTTACTTTCTTCTAAATCTACCCAAAAAAGAAATTTATTTCCTGGATAAAAAAATCTGCACCCAGAGCTATAATGTCGAATAAGATAAATTCCCCACCCTCTAGGACAAAATTCTTCTGGCTTTTTCCCAAAAGACAAAAAATTAAAACCAGCTCCTGGATCTCGAATAAAAAAATAAAGCCTTTTTTTCTCTTTTTTTAACCAAAATAAAATTTTCTTTTTTTTATCTAAACGGGCACCATGAATTATAGCATTATTTAATGCTTCTCTCAAGATTAAATTTAACTTAAAATCCGAAACATCTATGTTCCATCCTTTTAAAAAATCAAGAACGCATTCCATTACACTAGCTATACAATTTAAATCAGCATAAAAAGATACTTTTAAAAAAAAATTATATTTAAAAATTTTCAGATTCATTTATATTTTTTATATTTCTATTCCCAAAAATGTTAAGTCATCATCTATCTTCCTATTTCCTATCATTTCTCGCACAACAAAATCTATCTGATCTTTCAATGAAAATTTTTTAAATTTTAATATAACATCTTTTAATCTTTCTATTTTATCTTTAAATTTTAAAGAACATCCAAGCAAGCCATCAGTAAATAAAAATACTCTATCTCCTTTTTCTACTTCTAGAATAGTTTCTTCTATAAAAAAATTATCAAAAGCACCTAAAACATCACCTTCTGAATAAATTTCTTTTACCTTATTATCTCTTAATAAAAGTAATGGATAGTGGGCCGCATTATAAAAATATAAAATCTGGCTACTAAAATTTAACATTACAAAATTAGCTGTAACATATTGACCAGGATAAAAAATCTTTTTGCTAATTTTATTAATCATATTAAGACCATCTCTAATAGGAGTAAATAACTCAAAATTCTGCTGACAAAGAGCTTTTAAAGCAGAAAGATAGTATCCAACTCCCAAGTCATGACCACTAATATCTCCTAGAATATATAAAAACTGTTTTTCTCCAAGCTTTAAAACATCTAAAAAATCTCCTCCAGCTTCTTTTAAAGATCTATATACATAAGCAAACTTTGCTTCAGGCAAATCTTTAGGAGAAATAAGAAGAGAATCCTGAGCATCTTTTATTGAGTTTAACTTTTCTGCTTGAGCTTCTATGAGTTGCTCTCTAGCAAATTTTAATCCCAAATGAACTTTTACCCTTGCTAAAACTTCTGGATTGGAAAAAGGTTTTACTATATAGTCAACCCCACCTAATTCCAACCCGCGCACAATATATCTATTCTCACTTAAAGCTGAAATAAAGATAACAGGTATTTCTTGAGTAGATGGATCTTGCTTTAGACGCCTACACGTCTCCAAGCCATCTTCTCCTGGCATCATTATATCTAACAAAATAAGATCTGGTTTTAACTTCTTAGCTAAATCAAAACACTCCTTTCCACTTCCTGCTTCAACTACTTCGTAGCCCTCATCTTGTAAAAGGGTCTCCAATATTTTTCTATTTAAGACAGAATCATCTACTACTAAAATAAGTGGAGGTTTTTTGGTCACTTAACTTCCCTTTGTTTCATCTGCTAAAGCTTCTTCTACATTTAAAAGAGCAACTAACTTGTTGCGTGCCTTACATACCCCTAAAAAGTATCTACCTTGAATTCCCTTAATATTAGCAGGAGGAGGAGAAACCTCCTCCCATTTTCCATTTATTACATCTGTTATCTTATCAACCATAAGTCCTATTTGTTCTTCTTTAGAGTTAACAATAATAATTCTTGTATCATCTGTAATTTTAGTATTTCCTAACCCTAATTTTTTACCAAAATCAATAATAGTCACTATCCTTCCTCTTAAATTCATAATACCAAGCACATAATCAGGAGAATGAGGCACAACTGTATAATTAATTTGTTTATTAATCTCTTGAACTAAATTTATATCTATACCACATAAAGCCTCCCCAATATAAAAACAGGAGGCTTGAAAAGGACCTATCCTTTTTTGAATATCACCTTCCATATTACACCTCTTTATTTAAATAGTAAAACTCTTTGTAATTTCTTTTAATCTCTTTGCTAATTCCATAAGTTCTTCTGCGCTTTGCTTTAACTGTGAACTACTATTAGCCATCTCATTTACTTCCATATTCACCTCTGCAATATCTTTTGCAATGTCTTGAGCAACAGTAGAGCTCTGACTTACATTTTCTCCTGCCTGAGAAATATTTTCAGATATATTTCCAATATTTTGAGCAATATCTCTTGTAGTTACGGATTGCTCTTCTACCGCAGCTGCTATTGTGGAAATAATCGAATCTATATCATTTATAACTTCAGTAATAGATTGAATATCTTCTACTGTAACATCTGTTGCCTTTTGAATTTCTCCTATCCTATGTTTAATTTCCTCTGTGGCATCTGCGGTTTGTTGAGCTAATTCTTTAATCTCATTAGCTACCACAGCAAACCCTTTACCAGCCTCTCCAGCTCTTGCTGCCTCAATAGTAGCATTTAAAGCCAGTAAGTTTGTTTGAGAAGAGATAGCAGTAATAGTCTCTGTTACTTTAGAAATTTCAGCAGCAGCCTGACCTAATTTATTTACTCTTTCAGAAGTTTCTGCTCCTCTTTGAACAGCTTGAGAAGTAATTTCTTTTGCCTTTTCAGAGTTTTGGGCTATCTCAGAAATAGTAGCACTCATCTCTTCTGCTGCGGTAGCCACTGTGTTTGCAGCCTCTTGCACCCCTTCCATAGCTTGAGCAACATTGCTCATATTTACGCTCATTTCTTCTGCTGCGGTGGCTACGGTATTTGCCTTGCCAGCCATACCCTCAGCTCTATTAGAAAACTCATCTGACATAGAATTCATTTGGGAAGAAGAATTAGTCAAAACATCTGCTAAATGACGCAAATCATCTATCTTAAACATTTCTTTTAACTTTGTACCCATTCCACTTAAGGTACTTGCCAACATCCCAATTTCGTCTTTTGATTTAAGATCTATAGAGGCCCTAAGATTTCCCTTGCTTATTTCTTCTGCAAAGCTCACTGCTTTTGCCAGAGGCGCGGTAATACTAAATTTTGTAAATAGATAAGCTAATAAAAGACCCAAAATGATAACGCCCAAGCCTATCCCTATAATACCTGTCAATACCTGTTTAATTTGTTTCTCTAATTTGATTTCTATCTCTTTCACTTTTGTCTTACTTAATTGAGTTGTTTTATTAATTTGATCTCGCACAACACTCTTAACTACATTAACTCGTTCTTTGATATCATCAATATATACTCCTGTTCCTACAACCCAATTAAATTCTGGAAGTAAATAAACATATGAAAGTTTTGGCACCGGAACATCAGAACCTGGCTTAGGCCAGTAATAATCTACAAAACCAGAACCTTTTTCCTTACAAACCCTTACAAATTCAACAAATAAATACTTGCCTTTCTTATCTCTTACTTTAGAAAGATCTTTTCCATTTAAAGAGGGTTTAATAGGATGCATCACAGCTCTATATTGCATGTCGTTTATCCAAAAATAACCCTTTTTATGGGGACCATACCGCATATCAGCAACACATTTCTTGACTCTTTCCTTGATTTCTTCTTCACTCAATCCAGCTTCTCGCCCTGTCTTTATAATATGTCTAATACCTGAAACAAGTGTATCCACCTCAGCTTTTAAAAAATTTTTTTTCTCTAAGTAAAACTCTTTTTCAAAAGAATTAGCAATCTCATTACCACTTTTACTAACTAAATTAACAACCTCTATACCAAAGTTATCAACTTGTTTCTCCGCAAACTCTTTTTGGGCGTGAAAATTATAAAAAACAATGCCAATGATAACACCTACTGCCAATACTAACAGCATTGTTGTTAAACTCATTATTTTATAGCCTATCTTCATAACACACCTCCCCCTTTTTAAGCTGCCTTTTTAGCCAAGAAACTAAATATACTCTGCAATAATTTTTCCTTATCTAACTTGATTTGATAATCATCAATTCCAACTTCTTTGCCCTTTTCTATATCTTCTTCTCCTGCTAAAGATGTTAAAGCTATAACTGGCAAATGAGAAAAATTAGGACTTTCTTTTATAAGCTTAGTTAGTTCAAACCCATCCATATTAGGCATCTCAATATCTGTCACTACTACACTTATCTCATCTGGATGTTCATTTAAGTAATCCCAAGCAACCTGCCCATCTTCTGCAGGCACTACTTTATATCCTTCATCTTCTATAAACTTTTTAACCTGACTTCTAAAAAAGTCTGAATCTTCTACTAATAAAACCTTTTTCTCTCCTGTTTCTTTTCTAATTTCTTGTACTGCTTCTTTTCTTTCTTTAAACCAATCTGGATTTAAAGTTTCAAAAAATTCAAAAATATCTACTACCAAAGTAGTTTTGTCATTTAAAATAGTAGAGCCTGCAATTCCTGGCTGTTTTAAGGAAAAATCATCAATTTTTACCTTAGCTTCTACAGCATCTACAGGGGGAGTAGCCAAAAGACCAACTTCATGCCCACTCATCACAAACACAATTACTACCAAATCGCCCTCTAACTCTAAATGACCAATATTAGCCACTTCTTCTAAAGCAAAAATTGGCAAACTACCTCCTCTATATTTAATAACCTTTTTACCGCCAATAACTTCTATTTCTTCTGCTTTTATTAACTCAACCCTTGCAACTAAGTCCAAAGGTACTGCACATGCTTCTCCTGGGGCATTATTAAATAAGAACAAGGTATGCATCTCTTCGCCTTCTTGTTCTCTTTTTTCATCTCGTCTATCTTTTTCTTCTATATTAACTGCGGAAAGTTCAGCTAACTTTGCTAAGCCTACTACATCTAAAATTAAAGCAACTTTACCATCACCCATAATAGTTGCACCAGCATAACCTAAACAGTCTTTTAAATGACGCCCCAAAGGTTTTACTACTATTTCTACAGAATCGTGCAATTCATCTACTACCAATCCATACTTAAAAGATCCTGCTTGAGCGATTACAACTTTTACTGCTCCACCAGTTGCTTGATATTTTTGAACAAAATCACTTTCTTCAGCATCAAATTCTTTTAATCCTAACACCTCTGCCAAGCTTAACAAAGGAATAAGTTCTCCCCTTAAAATCAAAACATCTGCATCTCCAACCTTTTCAATCCTCTCCTTAACCTGACTAGCAGGGACTTCAATAAGCTCATTTACATTTACTTGTGGAATAGCAAATCTTTCTCCTTCAACTGAAACAAGCAAACTAGGAATTATAGCTAAAGTTAATGGCAATTTAATTCTAATAGTAGTGCCTTTGCCCAATTCTGTTTCTATATCAATTTGTCCACCTAGCTTATCTAAATTACTTTTCACTACATCCATTCCAACACCACGACCAGACACATCCGACACCTTCTCTGCAGTAGACAGACCTGGCAAGAAAATTAAATTCAACTTTTCCTTATCATTCATAGAACGAACTTGCTCTTCTGTAACCAGTCCTTTTTCTACTGCTTTTTTAGCTATGACATCAGGATCCATTCCTTTGCCATCATCTCGAATCTCTATGTTGACTTGTCCAGCAGCGTGATAAGCTTTTAAGATAATTTTACCTACTGGATTTTTTCCTTTAGCTACTCTCTCATCAGGAGGCTCTATGCCATGATCTGCTGAATTTCTAACAAGGTGGGTTAAAGGATCTGAAAGACCCTCAATAATTGTCTTATCTAATTCTACATCTTTTCCTTCTAATACCAGTTCTATTTCTTTTCCTAACTCTCTTGCCAAATCCCTAACCACTCTTGGGAATTTATTGAAAATATTGCCTACTGGTTGCATCCTAGTAAGCATAATAGCTTCTTGTAATTCTGAAGTAACTAAATCAATGCGCTGACTTGCAGTTTGTATATCGTGTTCATTCCCTTGAGTAATGGCCTGCATAAGCTGGTTTCTGCTAAGTACAAGTTCACCTGCTAAATTCATCAAGTTTTCTAAAAGACTTACATGAACTCTTAAAGTTTCAGCATGTACTGCAGCAACATGTGAAGCAGCCTTGGGCTGAGATTTGGGCTTGGGTTGAGATTTTTCAGTTTTTTTAACGGGTGTTACCTTGCTAACTGGCTTAGACTTTTTAACCTCCTTCTTAGCTTCCTCTACCTTCTCTTCTACTTTGGGTTCTGCTTTAACCTTTTGCTCAACTTCTTCTTTAACTTCTTCCTCAGAAGTAGTAACAGTTTCTTCCTCAGCTTGTACTTCTGACTCTGCTTGAGAAGTTTCCTGACCTTTTACCACATGAATTTGTTCTGCAGGTAAATCAAAAAGTGTATTTATAATATCTGGCTCAATTATAGTAGAATAAAGCACATATAATGGGATTTTATTACTAAATTTTCCATCTTCTAATGTACCTACAGCATCAAGATCCAACTTTATATCTATAATTTCACCTGTTGATTGTATATCTTTTACTACATCATAAGGCTGTTTATCTTTTTGATGAATATCATGAATAAGGTCAAACTCTATCAGATACACATACTTACCACCTTTTGTGGCTTGATTTAAATCAAATTCTTTAATGGTAAAAATTGTTCGACCACTTTTATCTTTTATATCCACTTCATTTATAACACTTTCTTGTTCTTTCTCAGGAAGACCACCAGAAGCAATATTCATAAGTGCAGTAACATGCTCTGAAATATCCATCTCATTGCTTTCTTCTATATTATCTATCAACTCAGATAATCTATCAAAAGCTAACAAAAGAATGTTAATAATCTCTGGATTTGGCACTAGCTCTCTATTTCTTATAAGATCTAAAACATTTTCTATTTTATGAGCAAGTTCCTTAATAGTATTTAATCCTAAAAAACCAGCTCCACCTTTAATAGAATGAGCTGCTCTAAAAACTTTATTAACTAATTCTTCATCAATATCTTCTCCCATTTGCTCTATAGACAATAAGTCTGATTCTATACTTTCTAAATGATCTCTAGACTCTTCCACATACATTTGTAAGGTTTCATCATCTAGCATACTCATAACTTTCACCCCTTTGTTAAAATTAAACTCTTAAAATCTTATATTATCAAGATATTTCTATATGTTTATCTAACCTCATTGTTTTAAAAAGATTTTTTATATCATCAGAGGCATTAATAATTTTTAATTTACCTCCTTTATTTTTCAAAGAATTATGGGTAGCTATTAAAATACCTATCCCAATAGAATCTACATAAGAAACTTTACTTAAATCTAAAACTAACTGAATACCTTGTGCGTCTTTATCAATTGCACCTGCAATAGCGTCTTTAATTTCTTGTGCTTTATTAGAGACTATATCCCCCTCAAGGGTTAGAGTAATTTCTTGCTCAGCCATATCTTCCTCCTGGTTATAGGTTTGACATTTATCAACACTATAATTTTTTTTTGACCAAAAAACAAGTAATTCTAGGCTTGATTCTTCAAGATTTTAATCTTTATTATAATTTTTATATAATTTTGACAACCATCTATTTTAAAAAATACTAAAATAATATCTTCATAATCAAAGTCATTTCAATGTAGTGTCGACTTACTGAAGTTAGTAAAAACAATGTCTTCTAAAACAAAAACTTAACAAATTAAGTTATCTAAATTTCCTAGGACATATATTGGCCTTGCAAATTAAAGTTAAATGGAATAATCTTTTTCCCCTCATTTTAACATTTTAACCTGTTGCTTTTCTTTTAAAAATACCATATTTAGAAGTTTTTAGAACAACAATTTAAGGATTTTTCTATGGCTCAAGCAAAAGTTTTAGTGATCACAGGATATGGAACCAACTGCGAAAGAGAAAGTGCCTATGCAGCAAAAAAAGCAGGTGCTGATGAAGTGCAAATTTGTTTTTTTTCTGACCTTATTCAAGAAAAAATTAACATTCAAAAATTTAACTTTCTCATCTTTCCTGGGGGATTTTTAGATGGAGATGATTTAGGAGCAGCTCAAGCTGCTGCTATTCGTTGGAAATATTCAAAAACTATTTCAGGAAAATCACTAAAAAAAGAATTAGAATCCTTTTTAAAAGAAAATAAAATAATTCTAGGAATCTGCAATGGCTTCCAACTATTAGCCAAGCTAGGCCTTTTGCCTGCTTTAAATAACAACTACTTTGAACGACAGGTAAGTCTAAGTTATAATGACTCTGCTAAATTTGAAGATAGATGGGTTTATCTAAAAATAAACCCTCAAAGTCCGTGTATTTTTACCAAAGACCTAGACTTTTTATATCTGCCTGTACGTCATGGAGAAGGAAAAGTTATTCCCTTTAACAAAGAAATATTAACAAAAATCCAAAAAAATAATTTAATCGCCCTTCAATACATGGATCCTAAAACAAAAAGCCCTACAGAAAAATATCCAGAAAATCCTAATGGTTCTCCTTTAGGCATTGCTGGCCTAACAGATCCATCTGGAAGAATTTTAGGGCTTATGCCTCACCCAGAAGCCTATAATCATCGCACTAATCATCCAGCATGGACAAGAAATATCTCATCTCCATTAGGAACAGTAATATTTGAAAAAGGCATAGAATATTTAAAGTCAAGTTAATCTCCTAATGTTATTTTTACAAAGTGTAGATTACCGCTCTTTAATGAATCAAGCTCTTAAAGAAGCTAAAAAAGCAATGCAAAAAGAAGAAATTCCTGTAGGAGCGGTTATTTGGGATATAAAACAAAATTCCATTATATCCTCAGCTCACAACTTATCTATCTCTCTTTGCAACCCCACAGCTCATGCAGAAATCTTAGCCATTGAAAAGGCTGCTCAAAAAATTAAAAATTATAGGCTTACTAATTGCATTTTAGTTGTAACCCTAGAACCCTGCATTATGTGTTTAGGTGCAATAGTACAAGCTAGGTTAGAAGGAGTAATTTTTGGAGCAAAAGATCCTAAAAGTGGAGCAATTTGTTCTTCTCTTGACTACACAAAACTAAAAGGCTTAAATCACTCTTTCTGGGTTATAAAAGGAGTTTTAGCAAAAGAAAGTGCTTCTTTACTTCAACATTTTTTTAGAGCTAAAAGAAAAGGAGAGGTACCGAAGTGGTCGTAACGGGGGCGACTCGAAATCGCTTTGTCCTGTGAAGGCAGGGCACGTGGGTTCGAATCCCACCCTCTCCGCCAGAAATAAAATTAATCCAGGATATGGTGAGTGGTTTTAAGCAAAACTCTCTTTTTTAATGGGATTTTCTCCCTATCTATTTAGGTAGGTGTTAGTCTTGCTTCTAAACCACTTTTCACCAATATCCCAGATTTAGCTCCTTTTATTAACGTATTTACTAAAAGATGATACTGGCATCACTGCTTGTTTATAACCTAAAAACCTTTGATTTTCCCTTCTAGTCTTTTTCAATTGTTCTCCTAGGGCTTCATGCAATTGTTTAGCAATTGCTAACACCTGGCTATTCATCTCTTGTAATTTCAAAAGCACTTCTAAGCTTAAATTGTTTTGTTTTAAAGCACTCTTAATCATTTCTGCCCGTCTCTTAGCGTGTTTTTGCACTTCTTCAATATTTTCTTCCTGAAGAGCTTTTATCTCATTTTCTACAATTTGTTTCAAATCACACAACAGTTGGCTCATTTAGTTATCCTTTCTGCTTTTAATCTGATCCCTAAATTCACTAATAATCTGTTTCCAATCATTTAAATGAGGAAGAAGTTCGTATTCAATTAGATCTGCCAATAAAATCCAATCTTCATTTTCTTGAACTTCCATAATTTCAGAAAACAACTCTGAAATTGTAGTAAGAGCACTTTCCAACCTAGGAGTATCTCCTAAACCACATTCTTGTCTAAGTACTGTAATCATAGACATAAAATCTCTTAACACTTGCAAAAAGTCTTGATACATATCAAGGGCTTCAAAATCATTTGCTTCTCTAAAAAGAGAACACACTTCTCCTCCTGCTTTTAATAAAAGATTGACAACTTTATACAACTCTCTTGTTATATCTCCTGCCATTTTATCTACAGAAACCGTTTTTATTTCAACCTTTTCAATCTCATCAGCTTCAATATCTTCTGCTTGATGAGGATAAATTTCTGAAAATACTTCATCATTTACATATACATCTGTAATAACTCTTCCATTTAATACATCATCTTCCATAACTTTTACCAATAAATCCTCTAGGTTAGCAAAATTTTTTACCTCAAGATTAAGCTGCTGACCATCAATAATAATCATTTTTAGTCCTCCTAAAAGACTTTTTTTCCTTTTAAAAAATAGAATTCAATAAATATACCAAATATACTGACCTTTAGATTTTTTTCATCCACATAATAATAATTAAATTTTTTTAAAAGAATAAACTACAAATATTAAATCTTATTTAGGACTGTATTCCAAAAAGAAAAATATCTATCGGTAATAGAAAGAAGAGATTCTATGCCTTTAGAATTTTGTTGAGAATGGATTAACCAAAGATGATATAGAGGGGAAAAAAATTTACTTTTATCTAAAACCATATTTAATTTATTATATATCTTATACACTTTTTGTTGTTTAAAAAATAAAGAAGAAGATCTAATCATATTTAAATATTCTTTAAAAATCAAAAAATAAGAAACTATTTCTTTTAACTCATTCTTTAATTCGTCTCTATAATTTATTTTTATATTTTCTATACAAATTAATTTTCTATTTAAAAGAAAGGAAAGATATATTTCTTGAGAAAATTTCATAAAATAAAATCTAGTATCAGTAGTTGACAACTTATTTAAAGAATAAAAATTATTTTTAAAACAAGTTCGATACGCTCTAACAGAATTAACTCTTATATTCTCAATATCAAATTTTTTAATAAACTTAAAAACAACATCAGGAGTAATTTTCTTTCTACAAATATAATTGGTACATTTAAATTTAAAAGAACAAGGATGACAGTTTAAGTTTGGTTCTAAACAGATTGAATTTTCTAAATAAGGTCCTGTATCCCAAGCTTGGGCTGTAGCCAAAAAAATAGCAATAACTCTTGTCTTTAGTCCTGCTGCCAAGTGCATTGTTCCTGTATCATTGGTTATAAGAAATTTTATTATTTTTAAAATACTACCTAAATCTTTTAAAGAGGTTTTACCTATTAAATTAACATAAGGAAAATCAGCTTTCTGAGCAAACCTGTTACCCAACTCTATTTCACTTTTACTCCCAACTAACACAGGAACATAGTCTAATTTTTGATAGCATATTCTTCCTAATTGAACAAAATAATCTAAAGGCCATCTCCGTTTATTATCACTAGCCCCTAGTTGAAAACCAATAAATTGACTATGATAAACAGTATTTTCTAATTTATTTTTCCATCTCTTAACTTCTGAAAAAAAGGGAGCTTGTAATTTTAAAGGAGAAAAATATGTTCTTTTATTATCTGCAATACCAATATTTAAGTCTACCAAATTCAAAGGAGAACAATTTCTAAATGCAGAAGAAGCTTGTAAAAAAGCTGCCCAATCATTGCTATATAGACCAAAGCCAAATTTATCTAATAAAAAACCTCTTGCCTTTTGAGTCAATAACAAAGTTAACAATCTAGCAGGTAAAGAAGGTGTCAAATTAATTACTTCTGAAGGAGAAAATTCTTCCTTTATTGTTTGAACAAAATCTAAAAGAACTTTAAAAGCAAAAGGCCATTTATTTTGATGAAGATCATCTAAGTGGGATAAAATCAATCCCCCAGGAAAAGGATAAATATTTGAAATATCTTTTAAAAAACAAGCTACTTCTGAAAAATTTTCAAGACAACATAAACCGACTTCTGCGTGTTCCTTTTTAGTAAGTAAAGAAATAAGCGGTTGCGTCTGGATCAAATCTCCAAATCTAGTCAAATTTATGACAAGAATCTTCTTTTTCATTTGCTAACTTTAACACTTGCTAATTAAAATTAGTGTTTCTTAATTTAATCTGACCATAAAATGCTTGTCCCAACGAAATACTGCCATCATTAGGTGGAAGTTTAGTATGTATAAGAGGAATAAGACCTTTCTTTTTTGTTTCTTCAGGAAGCAAGAAAGAAAAAGTTCTGTTTTGCATAACACCACCACTAAACCCTAAATATTTTATATTCATTTTTTTAGCCAAATCATGTCCTAAATTAACTAAAAGTTTAATAA
The DNA here is from genome assembly GCF_900104045.1 of Desulfonauticus submarinus. NCBI lineage: Bacteria > Pseudomonadati > Thermodesulfobacteriota > Desulfovibrionia > Desulfovibrionales > Desulfonauticaceae > Desulfonauticus > Desulfonauticus submarinus. The sequence goes on along the minus strand of NZ_FNIN01000007.1, from coordinate 67,161 downwards.
GTGTAGAATGTAGCTTTTTACTAATAACAGCAAAAGAAACTTTGTTTTTAAAATCTACTAGAACTTGTTTAAAAAGGAATAATGTATCAACATAAACTAAACCTTTTTTTTCAAAAAAATTCCAATCGTATGTTTCTTGGCAATCTATATTACTTTGAATCTTTTCTAGTAAAATTGGCCCTTGTCCTTCATAGGAAATTACATTTACCAATCCAAGCAAAGAAGCCACTCCATCTAAAAATCTCCCCAAACTAGACGAAAGAGGACAATTAACACCTTTTTCTAACATCTCAAAAATTATTTTTTCTGCCTTAAAAAACTCTTTTTTCCATTTCCAGTTATAACCTAAATCTTCTCCTATTTTCCAAAGCAAAGCATATGCAATTCTCCACGGCTCTAAAACTGCTTTTTCTCCTCCTGGCAACGGTATGGGATCAAATGTAGCCAATCTATAGTGCTCTCCTTTATTAGGATCTACATAAATAAGCTCAGCCCCCCAAAGATTACCATCTTCACCAAGGCCCGTTCCATCAAGGGCCCAAGCAAGCACAGGACTTTCTATTTTATTTTCAGCCACTAATGAATAAATATGAGCAAAATGATGCTGAAGAGAAAGAATAGGTATTTCTTTCTGTTCTTGAGCAAAGTTAGTGCTTAAATAATCTGGATGTAAGTCGCACACAATAAGTTCAGGCTTAACTTCTAGAATCTTTTGCAAGTGTTCTATTGTTTCTAAAAAAAACTTATATGTTTCCAGATTTTTTAAATCTCCTATATGCTGGGACACAAAGGCTTGATCTTGCTTAATGACGCAAATAGTATTTTTTAATTCAGGACCTACTCCTAATACACATTTTCCTTTTTGAGCCAAAAAAATAGGCGTAGGAACATATCCTCTTGCTCTACGAAAAAAAAGTTTTTTTTCTCTATTCAAAGCCACCACACTATCATCACACCTAATTAAAATATCTCTATTATGAAAAAGAAAAAAATCAGCAATGTGACTTAATCTAGAAAACGCTTCTCTATTGCCTAAAGAAATAGGTTCTGACGAACTATTTCCTGAAGTCATTACTAACACAGGCAAGTCTTCTCCCAATTCTTTTAAAAATTTAAACAAAATAAAATGTAAAGGAGTGTAGGGAAGCATTACTCCCAATGTATTTGTATCTGGGGCTAAATATTCATTTAAAAAACAATTTTTTCTTTGCAAAACCACAATAGGATGAGCGGGACTTGTTAGGACATTGGCCTCAAAATCATTAACCTCGCAAATTACTTTAACATCTTGAAGATTATCTACCATTACAGCCAAAGATTTATGTGGTCTGTTTTTACGTTTTCTAAGTTCTAAAACAGCCTCAGAATTTTTTGCATCACAAGCTAAATGAAATCCTCCCAGTCCTTTTATAGCTATAACCTTCCCATTTAGTAAAAGTTCAGCTACCTTTCTCAACGCATTTTCTCTTTCTTCTAAAAGCTCACCTTTTCTATTGACCAACCACACATGAGGACCACATTCTGGACATGCATTTGGCTGTGCATGAAATCTCCTATCCAAGGGATCTTTATATTCAGCAAAACACTTTTCACACATAGGAAAACAAGACATAGATGTTTTAGCTCTATCATAAGGAATAGAATAAGTAATTGTATACCGAGGGCCACAATTAGTACAATTTGTAAAAGGATATAAATATCTTCTATTATTAGGATCAAAAATATCTTTTTTACAATCATCACAAATACAAACATCTGGACTAATTAAAACATTATGACCATCTCCTTTTTGACTTAAAACAATATTAAACTCGCTCTCTTCTCTACAAAAATCTATATCCTTAACCTTTAAATCTACTATCTTAGCAAGACGAGGAAGTTTGTTTTGCAGGTTATATATAAACTTATCTAAAGACCGTTCCTCACCTTGAATTTCTATAACCACTCCTAAAGAAGAATTTTTCACCCAACCTGTTAACCCAAGCTCTTTAGCAAGACGATATACAAAAGGTCTAAAACCAACTCCTTGAACTCTTCCATTGACAATTATCTGTTTTCTAGTCACAAATAACTCCTAAAACAAAGTTAACATTTAAACCTTGAGGACAAAAAAATGACAACTAACTCTGTCCTTTCACCTAAAAAAATCAAAAAAGTAATCCAAGAAATTAGTAAAGATAAAGATATTCTTACAACTCTAAATGCAATTGTAAACCCCATACTTTTAATCCTGCCAAATCGTCAAATCGTATTCGCCAACATCAATTTTTTTAAAACATTTAATACTACTGCAAAACAAACTGTGGGGAAATATATTGGAGGAGCATTAGGATGTGTAAATACACTGGAAACAAATGAAACATGTGGAAATACAAAATATTGTCTTTATTGTGGAATGCAAAAAGGATTTGAAAACCTTAAAACAAAAACTAGATTCTACGAGGAATGCCATATACTCACTAAAAATAGTGGCAAAATTGATACTATTGATATCCTTGTTCAAGGAAAAAAAATTTATATTAAAAATCAACCTTTAATTTTAGTTAATATAATAGATATAAAAAGCAAAATAAGAAGATTTACTCTTAGAAATTATGTAATGAGTAAAGTAATAGATTCCATATCTGCTATAAAATTATCTATGGAAATAGCTTCTGAAAAATGTGATGATGATTTTTTAAGTCAAGGTTTAGAAGAAATAAACAGACTTATTGAAAACCTTAAAAAATTTAAAATCATTGTATTTGCGGAGGATAAAAGTTTAGATAAAAAAGTATCTTTTTTCTCTTCCTTTGACGTACTAAAAGCTAGCATAAATACAATTTTATCCTATCGAAGCAGTTGGATAGAAAGAATTAAGATCGTTGATCAGTGCGAAAAAATAAACTTCTGGTCAGACTTTAGTTTAATTAAAATTATTTTAGAAAATTTTTTATTAAATGCTTTGGAGTATAGTCATGACGATGTATGGTGTGGGATTAAAAAGCAAGGTACAAATATTTTATTTTGGGTAAAAAATAAAGGTATAATTAATGAAGAAACAGAAGCTAAACTATTCAAACCCATAGCAAGTGAACATGGTCTTCTTACTGGATATGGAACTTATTTAGCTAAGTTATTAGGAGAAGGTGTTTTAAATGGAAAAGTATGGCTAGAAACTAATCCAGAAAATCAAGATATAACATTCTTTTTAAAACTCCCAGAGTCCGAAAACCATCCAGAATTAAATGAATAAAGAAATCAGCATCTATTCAGCCCATCAACACAATTTAAAAAACATCAATCTCAACATTCCTAAAGAAAAATTAGTAGTTATTTGTGGACCAAGTGGTTCTGGTAAATCTACATTAGCATTTGATATAATCTATGCTGAAGGACAACGACGTTATGTAGAATCTTTATCCGCATATGCCAGACAATTTCTTCCTAAATTAGATAAACCTAAAGTCAAAAAAATAGAAGGCCTATCTCCAGCCATTGCCATAGAACAGCAAAATATTTCTAAAAATCCTCGTTCCACAGTAGGTACTACTACTGAAATCTATGACTTTTTAAGAGTCCTTTTTGCAAGAGTAGGAGAAGCATTTTGCCCCAAGTGTGGAAACAAAATACAATCTCAAACAAGTGATGAAATAAAAAAACAAATTTTAAATTTACCTGAAGAAACAAAATTTATCTTATTAGCACCTTTAAAAGAAAATCAAAAAGGCTCCTTTAAAGAACTTTTTATAAGTCTTAGAAAACAAGGATTTATCAGAATTCGTATAGATGGAGAAATTTATCTTTTAGACTCTCCTCCTAACCTAGATAAAAACAAAAAACATACTATAGAACTTGTTGTGGACCGTCTAATTTTAAAACCAAATATACAAAAAAGGCTATCAGATTCTTTAGAACTAGCTCTAAAAATGGGTAAAGGTTTATTAAAAGTATTCTTACCTGAACCTAAAGAAACTCTTTTCTTTTCCACTCATGCTGTTTGCCCTATTTGTAAAATATCTCTACCCACATTAACCCCTCAACTTTTTTCCTTTAACAGCCCACAAGGTGCTTGTCCTTATTGTTCAGGTTTAGGACACATAGATTATTTTGATCCTCACCTTATAGCTCCTGATTTAAATCTAAGCTTGCAAGATAAAGCAATTTTGCCCTGGAGAAAAAGTAAAATACTTTCTAAATATGAATCAGTATTAAAAACCATTGGGAAACATTATAATTTCTCTTTAAATACTCCTTTAACAAAGTACTCAAAAAAAGCATTAAAAGCCCTCTTTTGGGGAGATAAAACTCTAAATTGGTCAGGAGTTATTCCTATTTTAAAAGAACTTTTTAAAAAAGACATATTTTGGAAAAAAGAATTAGGGCTCTTTTTAAATACTGAGAAATGTCCACAATGTAATGGAACACGATTAAAACCAGAAAGTTTATGTATAAAGATAAATAACCTAAATATCTTTGAAATAACGAATATGTCTATAGAACAATTATTTACTTTCTTCTCTAATATTTGTTTCTCTGAGCAAAAACAAAAAATAGCTAATCCTCTTATAGAAGAAATAAAAAATCGTCTTAAATTTCTAATCAATGTAGGATTAAATTACATAAGTCTAAATAGGACCATGTCCAGCCTTTCAGGAGGAGAAGCTCAACGTATTAGATTAGCATCCCAATTAGGTACAGGTCTAACAGGAGTAATTTATGTTTTAGATGAACCTACCATAGGATTACACCCCAAAGATAATAAAAGACTTTTAAAAACTCTTGAAGAATTAAAAAATAAAGGAAATACTGTAATTATAGTAGAACACGATGAAGATACTATCCTAAAAGCTGACCATATCATAGAGTTAGGACCACAATCTGGAGAAAAAGGAGGAGAAGTAGTTTTCACAGGAACAGCAAATCAACTAAAACAAGCTAATACTCTAACAGGAAAATATTTAAGAAAAGAACTAACCTTGCCTATACCAGCTAGAAGACGAAAACCAAAACACTATCTATTTTTAGAAGGAGTTAATACTAATAATCTTAAAAATATAAATTGCGCCATTCCCTTAAACACACTTACTGTAGTAACAGGAGTGTCTGGGTCAGGAAAAAGTTCTCTAGTAATAGATACTTTATATAAACACCTTGCTTTAAAAAAAGGACAAAAAATTAATAATCCTGGGAAATTAAAACAGTTAAAAGGAGATGAGTATATTGAAAGAGTGTTTATCATAGACCAAAGTCCAATAGGAAGAACACCCAGATCAAACCCTGCTACTTATACCAAAGTTTTTGATGACATAAGACAAATATTCGCTAACACCCTTGACTCTAAAAAAAGAGGCTATAAACCATCTAGATTTAGCTTTAACTTAAAAGGCGGAAGATGTGAGGCCTGTAATGGTGACGGTCAAATAAAAGTAGAAATGCACTTCCTGCCAGACATATATGTTACTTGCGAAATTTGTAAAGGACAACGCTATAATAAAGAAACATTAGAAGTACGCTATAAAGGGCTTAATATTGCTGAAGTTTTGGAATTAACGGTTAGTGAGGCCAAAGAAATCTTTTCTAATCATCCTGCAGTAGTGAGAAAACTGCAAATTCTAGAAGATGTTGGATTAGAATATCTAAAGCTAGGTCAACCAGCTACCACACTAAGCGGAGGAGAAGCCCAACGCATTAAACTTTCAAGAGAACTTAATAAAAAACATTTACCCAATACCCTGTATCTTTTAGACGAGCCCACCACTGGTCTTCATATGCATGAAGTAGGAAAATTAATTAATGTTTTAAACCAATTGGTAGAAAAAGGAGCATCTGTAATTTTAATAGAACACAACATAGAGGTAATAAAATCTGCTGATTTTATCATTGACTTAGGCCCTGGAGGTGGAGAATTCGGGGGCAAAATAGTGGCCACAGGAACTCCCGAAGAAATAAAAAATAACCCTGATTCTATTACAGGAAAATTCTTAAAATTTTAAAAAATATCATCAACTCTGAATCAAATTCATAAATTGTTAACACCTAAAATTTAAGTGAGTTATTTATCTTTTTTATTTTTTAAAATAAAAACCCTTGTCAAACCTGCAAAAAAACCACTAAATACTCCAAGGGCAAGAGAACGAGCAGGATCTAAACCAAACCAACTGGCAATAAGACCTATAGAGGCGCCTAAAATAACAGCCCGAAATAAAACTTCACTTTTCATAAAAAACTCCAAGCTAAGCTTATGGATAAAAAAAAATTACGCCAACATTTATTAAACTTAAGACAATCTTTATCTCTAAAAGAAGTCAAATCTAAAAGCAATAAAATAACTTCTCATATCCTAAAAAACTTTTCACTGATTAAAAATAGCAAAATATTCTTATATGTTCCTATAAGAAATGAAGTAGACACCTGGCCCCTTATATTTTATTGTTGGGAAAATCACATTAAAACTTATTTTCCAAGATGTGAACAAGTACCAGGGAAAATGTATTTTTATCTTGTCCAACAAAAATCAGAATTATCTCCAGGAAAATTTGGTATTTTAGAACCATCTAAAAAATGCCCAATATTTTCAGGAACACCACCTCAAATAATTTTTTTGCCTGGAGTTGGATTTGATTTACGAAAATATAGATTAGGATATGGTGGAGGATATTATGATCGTTTTTTAAATAAACCTATATTCCAAAAATCAATATTAGTTGGCTTGGCCTTTAATTTTCAAATTGTAAAATCTCTTCCCATTGAAGAATGGGATAAAAAAATGCATTTTATTGTAACTGAAAATAAAATTTTTTAATAGACAAATGACAGAAAATCCCTATTTAATATCATTCCAATTTCCACATGTAAAACATATTAAAATATTTTTTGGTACACGATTGGGTGGTTTTAGTACTAAACAATATACTGAATTAAATATCTCTTTAGAAGTTGGAGATAAAAAAGAAGATGTTTTAAAAAACAGAACTATTATAAAAAAATATTTAAATATTAACAATTGGCAAGAACTAAAACAAATTCATGGAACAAATATTATAACAACTAACTCCCCTTCTGAAAAAATATGCGAGGGAGATGGAATATTTACTGCTAGTTCAAATTTAGCTCTTTTAATTAAAACAGCTGACTGCCAGCCCATATTTTTTACAGATATAAAAGGACGATTTATAGGAGCTATTCACTGTGGATGGCGTGGAAATGTGCTTGATTTTCCTATTTTAGCGATAAAAAAATTCTGTCAAAACTACTCTATTTTACCACACGAAATTTTCGTTGTAAGAGGACCTAGCTTAGGTCCTTGTTGTGCAGAATTTATCAATTATAAGTCAGAAATTCCTAAAAAATTTTGGTCATTTATAGATAAAAATACTAAAAAGCTAGACCTTTGGTCTCTCACCAAACACCAACTAAAACAAGCAGGCGTATTATCTTCTAATATATTCAATGTAGATATTTGTACTGCTTGTAATCCAAATTTATTTTTTTCCTATCGTCAAAATAAAATATGTGGAAGACAAGGAAATTTAATTTTAAAAATAGCCTAACTATTTTTAATTAGATCATTACCCAAAATACCCAAAATCTAGATTAGCAACAAAAAAACAATTTCTATCCATACTTACTTTAATAAGTTATAATACTTCAATTTTTTATATAAATATGTTCTTTCTAAACCAATAAGCTTAGCCAATTCTGTTATATTCCCGTTTACTTCTTTTAATCTCTGAGCTAAAAAACACTTCTCAAATTCACTTTTTGCCTGTTTAAAATTTTTAGGAAGCTCGGTTAATAATTTAATTTCGGTTTGTTCCTGATGATCTGTTTTGTTGTCAGTCAAGTAGTCTCCGGGTAAATCCTCAGGAAAAATAGTTTTACCCTGATATAAAATAAACATCCTCTCTATAAAATTCTTTAGTTCTCTAACATTGCCTGGCCAAGGATAATTCTTTAGAATAGACAAACACTCTTTTGAAAATTTTAAAGGTTTAAAATTATGTTCTTGACTCAAAAATTGAATAAACTCATCTATTAGAATAGGAATATCTTCTTTTCTCTCTCTTAGAGGAGGTACTTCCAAAGGAAAAACTTTTAATCTAAAATAAAGGTCCTGTCTAAAATTTCCTTTTTTAATTTCTTCTTCTAAGTCTTTATTTGTAGCAGCAATTACTCTTACATCCACTTGAATTGTTTTATTTCCTCCAACTCTCTCAAATCTCTGTTCTTGGAGAATTCTCAAAATCTTAGCCTGCGTTTTTAAACTCATATCACCAATTTCATCTAAAAAAAGAGTCCCTCCATCTGCCAGCTCAAACTTTCCTTTTTTAGCTTCTACCGCCCCCGTAAAAGCACCCTTTTCATGTCCAAAAAGTTCTGATTCTATAAGCTCTTCAGGGATAGCAGCACAATTTACAGCAACAAGAGGTTTACTTGCTCTTTTACTCTGGCGATGTATAGATCTCGCTACTATTTCCTTGCCAGTACCATTTTCTCCTGTAATCAGCACCCACGCATCTGTTGGAGCTACTTGTCTAATCAATTTTTTCAACTTCTTAATAGCATAAGAATTACCACTTACTTCACTAACTTTATGAGATAAACATGACTTTAATTCTCTATTTTCTTGTCTAAGCCTAGCTAACTCCAAACCTTTTTCAACTACCAAAAGTACTTTTTCTAAAGATAATGGCTTTTCAATAAAATCATAAGCTCCTATTTTTATTGCTTGAACTGCAGTCTCAATAGTTCCATGCCCTGAAATCATAACCACAGGTAAATCTGGCAACACTTCATGAATCTTTTTTAAAACTTCAATTCCATCTATTCCTGGCAACCATATATCTAAAAAAACTAAATCAACCTTAAAAATTAACTCTAACCCTTCCTCCCCTGAAGGAACTTCTATTACTTCATAACCCTCATCTTCTAAGATACCTTTTAAAGAAAACCTGATATCTTCTTCATCATCTATAATAAGAATTCTTGGCATCCTCTATTTTTCCCCTAAAAATTTTAATCTAAACTTTATACTGGTAACTCTATAACAAAAATAGTGCCTTTTGGTTTGTTTCCTTTAACTCTTATATAACCATGATGATCACTTATAATTGTTTTAACAATTGCCAATCCTAAACCTGTACCACCCTTTTTTTTGGAAAAATAAGGCTCAAAAATTTGCCCAAGTTCCTCAGAAGGTAGTCCTGGGCCATTGTCCTTTATTTCTATAAAAAGTTTATTTAATGATTTCTCCCAAAATACATCTATATTTACAACTTTTTCACTCTGTTGGCTTAACGCTTCAGCAGCATTTAAAAAGATATTAATAAATGCTCTTTTTAAAGCATCTCTATCAAAGTAAAAAGAAGGAATCTCTGTTTTAAAACTCAAAATCCAATTAACTTGCGGATAAGTATTTTGAAAATCCTTTACTGTTTCTTCCAATAAAGGAGCTAAATAATCTTTCCTTAACTCTACCTCTGGTAATTTAGCAAAATTAGAAAAATCTTGCACTAATTCTTTTAAATGATCAACTTGTCTTACAATAAGTTGAGTACATTCTAAAAAAGTGTTATCTTTTATTTTTAGGCCAAACTTCTTTTCCAACCGCTGCGCAGAAAGTTTAATTGGAGTTAGAGGATTTTTAATCTCATGAGCGATCCTTCTTGCAACTTCTCTCCAAGCTGCAATTCTTTGCATCTTCTCCAATTCAGTAATATCTTCAAACACTAAAACTATATCCCCCAATACTCCTGCTTCTTTTAAACGCACTGCACTAATCAAAAGTTTTAACTGTCTTTCGCCTATCCCTAAATCAACCTGCCTCTGCCATTGAGACGTAGGAAATAAATTTAACTGTTCTCTAATTTCTTCCAAAAGTAGAGCATACTCTGTTTGTAAAAGTTCCACTGGCTTTCTACCTAGAATATCTTCTTTTTTTACACCTAAAATTATTTCAGCAGCTCTATTAACAGTAGTAATTTCCCCTTTGCCGTTTAAAGAAATCACTCCTGCAGTAATATTATTTAAAACAGCCTGAATATAACTATTCTGACTAGCTAATTCTAAATTCTTCCTTGCTAACCTCCGATTAACTTCATTTAAATTTTCCTGACTATTTTTTAAATCTTTTGCCATAGCATTAAAAGAATGAACTAACATACCTAACTCATCATCAGCACTATCTTCTAAATATACATCCAAATCTCCCCTTGCGATACGTTGAGTACCCACTGCTAAGGCTTGCACAGGAGCTGAAATCTCTCTGGATAATTTAAAACCAAACCACGTTGAGCCAAAAATAATAACAAGAGTCATAATTCCTAATGTCGTATATAAACCAACTTTAATAGGTTGCTTTAAACTTTGAAGATTTTTGTATTCTTCTAAGCCTCTGGCTATAGAGTCTAACTTTTGCCACAACCCTCCCTCTAAGTCTTCTCCTACCACTAAATAACCAGTTTTTCCTTTATCAACTGGCCATATCCCTATCATTAAGTCAATTTCATTTGCAGGATAAATAGCTGAAAAATATATAGGATTTTTTTTAGGTTCTGCTGAAAAAATTTCCTTTTTTATTCTTGGCCAATATCTTCTCCAATATTTAGTATCATGCCAATTCTGCTCTCGTCCCTTAGGAGTTAGCACTCCCACTAGACTCAGCCCATATTCTCTCTGTTTTCTCACTAAAAATCTATCCATTCCTTTTCCGCCCCATAAAAACCTATTCTCGCGGATTTGATTTACTAAAAGCCCTGCTATTTTCTCCAAACGCTTTTTAGAAGAATTATAAAAAGTCTGAGCAACTTCTAAAGATTCTTCTAAGGAAGTCTCTACTTGGGAGCGAAACCAAAAATCTACAGAAGTTTGCACAAGCCTTACAGCAATAAAGAACATTAATAGAGTTGGAATAAAAGAAAGAGATACAAAAACGACTACTAATTTTGTTCTTAGTTTTGATCCCAAAACCTTTCGTTTACGTTCAATAAGCAATTTAAAAACATTTCTAATGACCAAAAACAAAACTAATAATAGTAAGATGAGATTTAAATTAAACAGAGCTAAAAAAAGATAGGAATTAACACCAAAAAATTTTAGTTCTATCCAAGTAAACCCTAAGATAGCTAGAATACCTGCAAAAGCTGCTAAAATTTCCCGTTTACGTCTTTTTTTCTCTCGAAAATCTTTAGGAGAAATCTCTATTTTTTGATTCATAAATTAATAATTGATTTCCATTTCAAAATAATAAGGTCCACTCAAATTAAAATTCCAAAAAAACAATATATCTTTTAGCCAACTAGGAACACCTTTAGCAAAAACCTTACTTTCTATAAGCAAAACATATTGTCCTCTTTCTATTTTTTTCCAAGACCCTAAATTAATCTGAAATTTTCTTATATCATTGCATAAAGATAAAAAATTTCTATATATCTTTTTATAATTAGAGACTTTTAAAACATAATTTCCCCGAATCATATCTTTATATATTTCTAATTCTAAAGGATATGATATTACTTCTTTATTCCAAAGAAAAGTTCTTTTCTTTTTAATTTTTATAGAAAAACTCATAACAACTTTTTTACCATCATCAACAACTTGTTTAATTATATTTTTTTCACGCAAATTTATTTCGAACTCTAAATTTATTTTATTTCCTAAATTATCTATACTTAAATCATATATATCAAATCCATAACATGGTTTCAAAAACAATAAACTAATAAAAATTATTAAAGTTGATGAGTTAATAAATATACTTTTGCTTATATTTCTAAAGTTAAAATACATCTTATCCCTTTACTATTTTAAAAATTAAATAGATTTTGTAGTCTAAAGCGAAGATGAGTATAGCGTTTTTCCTGACCTGTCTTTTTTAAACCAATAAACATGGCCTTTTTTGAGCCAATTAAAATTGCCAGTTTTTTAGCTCTGGTAAGACCAGTGTAAATCAAATTCCGTTGAAGTAAAATAAAATGTGCTGTAGTGATAGGTAAAATTACTACTGGGAACTCACTCCCCTGAGATTTATGCACACTAATTGCGTAGGCCAAATTTAATTCATCTAAATCTTCCCTAAAATATTCAACCTCTCTGCCATCAAAATCCACAATCAAGCGATCTTCCTGAGCATCAATTTCTATTATAACCCCCAAATCACCATTAAAAACTTGTTTATCATAATTATTAGCTAGTTGAATGACCCGATCTCCTACAAAAAATTCTACTCCCCCTTTTTTTAATCCATTTCCTGTGGGAGGATTAATATACTTTTGTAAAATATAATTTAAATTAATAGTGCCAAGATCACCTTTATGCATAGGAGTAAGCACCTGCACTTCATCTCGAGGAGAAAAACCATATACTTTAGGAATCCGTTCTAAAACCATTTTTAAAATAAGGTCTAAAATTTTTTTATTATCATCCTGTTCTATCCAAAAAAAATCAGCTTTAGGAGGAGAAAGCTTTGTTTTAACAGGCAGTTTTCCCTGATTTATTCTATGAGCATTTAAGATTATAAGACTTTCTCTAGCCTGTCTAAAAATATCAGTTAAAAAATGATAAGCAACTACTTCACTTTTTAATAAGTCTGTCAAAATATTTCCTGGCCCTATAGCAGGCAATTGATTAATATCACCTACCAAAATTAAACGACAATTTAAAGGTAAAGCTCTAAGCACCGCTAAAAACAGCGGCCCATCTAACATTGAAGCCTCATCTATAATTAAAACATCTGTATTTAATTTTTGTTCTTCTCCTAATTCAAATCCACCCTCAGGTCTAGCTTTAAGAAGCCTATGAATTGTTGTTGCAGAAAATCCTGTAGATTCTTCCAACCTTTTAGCAGCTCTTCCTGTAGGAGCACATAGTTTCAATTTTAAGTTCTTTTGTTTAAAAAATTCTACAATAAATCGCACAATGGTAGTTTTTCCTGTGCCAGGACCGCCAGTTAAAATGAAAAACTTATTTTCTATAGCTTTAAAAATCGCCTCTTTCTGCTCTGTAGAAAGTACAATATTTTCTTGTTTTTCTAAGTCTTCTATTAGCAATTTGTCTTCTGGGGTAAGTTTATTTTTAATAGAAAATGTAGCTAAATGAAATATTCTTGAAGCAATTTCCTGCTCTTGTTTATAAAAATACGCAAGATACACCGCACGTTTTATGCCCTGTTCCTTTAAATCTAAAACAAAAATTTTACTTTGTGCCTCTAGTTCTAAAAGAGCATTTAAGATAACCTCAGAAGAAATATCCAAAAGTTTTTGTAATTCCTCTACTAAATCCTCCTCAGGATAAAAAAAATGTCCTTTTTCACTTAATTCTTTTAAAACATAAATTACTGCAGCTTCCAACCGAAAAAAAGATTCTTTAGATAGACCTAATTTTAAAGCCATTTGATCAGCTCTTTTAAAACCTATCCCCCTAATATCACGAGCCAAAGCATAAGGATTTTGTTTAATTTTAAAAATAGCCTCCTCACCATATTTTTTCACTATCTTGTGCAAATAAGCAGTAGAAATCCCATAAGTCTGTAAAAATAGAGCTAATTCTCTAATTTGTTTTTGTGTTTTCCAAGAATCTACAATGGTCTTTAATTTTTTAGGACCTATTCCTTGAACTTGTAAAAGCTTTTCTGGCGAATCTTCTAAAATATTCAAAATATCTGTTCCAAATTTTTCTATTAAAAGTTTTCCTAATTTCGGGCCAACTCCTTTAATAAGATTAGAACACAAAAATCTCTCAACAGCATTTATTGTAATTGGTTCAAGTTTTCTTATTTTCTCTATCCAAAATTGACGCCCATATTTAGGATGTTTCTTCCACCTACCACAAACTTCTACTTCTTCTCCCTCATAAATATCTCCCCCATATCCACAAACTGTGATTACATTATCCTTACTTACTTTCAATAAAAACACTACATATCCAGTATCTTGGGCCAAAAAAATTATCTTTTTTATTTCTCCTTGCAATATCTCCATAGACTATCTCTTAAAACTATATATTACAAAACTCAACACATTTAGAGATTAGATATAAGGTTATTTAAGATCTTTCAAAATCATACAAATTAAACAAATAATTAAACAAATCATGTTAAATTCGTTTCTCCACTCCAAGGACTTAAAACAATAAAACCATTTTTAGATAATTCGCCTATTAGTAGTTAAAAAAATTAAACCGTAAAATTTTTTGAACTTTAGTCAAAAAAAAGTCAAAATAAGCTTGACATTTTTAAAAATTTATTTAGGATGCCCCGCAGATAAAAGATATTTTCTTTTATCGGCGTCAGGGGATCTATGACAAAGGAAAAGGGGTTTTTGAGAGACTCTCAAAACCTAGAATTCAAAAGGAGGAAACAGGTTATGAAAAAACTTAGCATCTTGGCACTTGTTGCTGCTTTTATTTTAAGCACAGTTGCCATGGCTTCTGCTGTAGAGCTTAAAGCTCGCGGTTCTTGGCGTGCTCACGCTAACTGGACTGATAACTATGATTTTCAAAAAACTAAAAAAGATAATATTAGTGAAGATGATTTCAATGTTTACGAAAGAGCAAGAGTTTGGTTTGAATTTGTAGCTAATGAAAATGTAAAAGCTGTTTTAGGTTTAGAAATTGGAGATATCCGCTGGGGTGATGGCGGTGGAGAAATTGGTGCTGACGCTGTAGCAGTAGAAGTAAAACATGCTTATTTAGCTTTTAAATTACCTAACACTGATGTTAATGTAAGCGCTGGTATCCAAGGTGTTGCTTTACCAAATAACTTAGGATCCGCTATTTTAGATGATGATGTAGCTTCCGTAGTTGTAAGCACTCCTATTAATGATATGATTGGGCTTACTCTTGGATGGGCAAGACCATATGACACCAACTCCAGTGATGGAGTAAATGCTTCTGCTCAAGACGAAGAAGATTTATTCTTCGTAGTACTGCCTGTAAAGGCTGATGGTTTTGCTTTCAAACCTTTCTTTGCTTACGCTATTATAGGAAAAGATATAATAGAAGATACTGGTAAAGCTACTGCTTGGTGGGCTGGTGTAAGTGCACAAATCACTATGTTTGATCCTATTGTTATCTTAACAGACCTTAATTATGGTTCTTTAGATGCAAAAACAAATGAACTCGATGCTTCTGGTTGGTTCTTTGATTTAGCAGTAGATTACAAAATGGATATGATGACTCCTGAAGTATTCTTCATCTACTCTACTGGTGAAGACAAAAAAGCAAGTAATGGTAGCGAAATGATGCCAAGTGTTTCTCCTGACATCACAGCTACTCCATTCGGCTTTGATGGTTCTTCTTTTGCAAATGGTGGTGCATTGTTAGGTACTGCTGGTACAGGTGTAGTAGCTCTTGGTTTCAAATTGAAAGATTTATCTTTCATCGAAAATGTAAAACATGAGTTCGTATTCATGTATGCAAGAGGAACTAGTGACAAAGACTATGTAGAAAATGGTAACGGTGACGCTACCTTAACTACTAAAGATTCTTTCTGGGAAGTTGATTTCAACACCAAATATCAAATGTATGAAAACTTGGCAGCTATTGTAGAGCTTGGCTATGCTAAAGCTAACTACGATGACAAGCTCGGAACAAGAGGCGATGATTATAAGAATCAAGCTGCTTGGAAAGCAATTGTTGGTGTAAAATACGATTTCTAATTGTTTAGACCAAACTTCCCTGGCGCCATTAAAAGCCCGCTTTAAAGCGGGCTTTTTTATTTTAAAATTCTCCTCTTGACTTTCTCTTATTTTCCTGCTCTGCCTTGCCTGTCGGCAGAGGCTATTTTACTTTAATTCAACCTCAAACTTAAAAAAATAAAGCCATGGAAAATTTAAATTTAGATGTAAAAACTGTTAATGTAATCAAAGGATTAATTATTGATGCCATAGACCAAGCCAAATCAGGACACCCTGGCGGGGCTATGTCATCAGCAGATTTTGGATATGTCTTGTTTAAAGACTTTCTAAAGTTTGATCCCCAAAATCCCAAATGGTTTAACCGAGATAGATTTATCCTCTCAGCAGGACATGAATCTATGCTTCTCTACAGCTTACTCACTCTCATAGGATTTCTATCTATTGAAGATTTAAAATCATTTCGTCAATGGAAAAGCAAAACTCCTGGGCATCCTGAATGTGATTTAACTCCCGGAGTAGAAGCAACAACTGGCCCTTTAGGACAAGGTTTTAGCATGGGTGTTGGAATGGCAATAGCAGAAGCTTTTTTAAGATCCAAATTAGGTGAAAATATTTGCAATCATTTTACCTATGTTTTGGCTTCAGATGGAGACTTACAAGAACCTGTCGTCCTAGGGAGTGCTTCTTTAGCTGGCAAATGGAATTTAGGAAAACTTATAGTCTTTTATGACAGTAATAAAATACAACTAGCTGGTCCAACTAAACGTTGTGATTGCACAGACTATAATACATTATTTAAATCCTTTAATTGGCAAGTATTAGAAGTAAATGGTCATAGTCATAGCGAAATAAAAAATGCTATTTTACAAGCTCAAAAAGAAACTTCCAAGCCCACTCTTATTATTGGACATACAATTATGGCAAAAGGATGCGCTACTTTAGAAGGAAGTGAAAAAACCCATGGTTCTCCTCTTTCTCCAGAAGAAATAAAAGCAACTAAGAAAAAACTCGGTCTTCCTGAACATAAATTTTATTTACCTAAAGATGTTTTAGAACACTTTAGATCTAGATTTTCAGAGCTAACTACTGAGGTTAGGGAATGGGAAAAAAATGTCTCTAACCTCTCTAAAGAAAAAAAAGAGTTATTTAATCTTATAACAGATGGTGAAAAACACTCCTTTACTTTGCCTGACTTTCCAGAAGATAAGCCCTTAGCAACCCGCAAAGCATTTGGAATGTGTCTTAATGCCCTAACAGATCAATTACCCAATTTACTGGGCGGCTCAGCAGATCTTGATCCTTCAAATCAAACAGTACGATTTAGAGAACGTGTAGGTTTGTTTAATGCATTGACAAATCCAGAAGGAAGATATCTTGCTTTTGGAGTTAGAGAGTTTCCCATGGGAGCAATTTTAAATGGTCTTGCTCTCCACGGAGGAATAATTCCTTTTGGAGCTACTTTTTTGGTCTTTTCCGACTATGAAAGAAACGCTCTTAGGATGTCAGCCCTTCAAAAATTGCCTGTACTCCATATTTTTACTCATGACTCTTTTTATGTAGGAGAAGATGGACCAACTCATCAACCAATAGAACATATTAGTTCTTTACGTCTTATTCCTAATATGCTCGTTTTTAGACCTGCTGATGCCAATGAGACTAAATACTGTTTTAAAGAAGCCTTAGCCCAAAAGTCCCGTCCAAGTATTCTCTTATTTACTAGACAAACTTTACCTATTTTAAATGAAAAAATATATCCTCAAATCCAAGACGGTGTTAGAAAAGGAGCATATATTTTAAAAGAACCAAAACAAAAACCTGAAATCATTTTTATTGCAACAGGTTCAGAAGTGCATTTAGCCTTGGAAGTAGCAAACAAATTAGAGCTACCTGTGCGTGTAATAAGTATGCCCTGCATGGAACTCTTTAAAGAGCAGCCTCAAAGCTATATCCAATCTCTCTTACCCTCTGATATTGAAAAAAGAATTGCTTTTGAAGCTGGAAGGACAGATATTTGGCATCAATTCATAGGATTAAAAGGCACTGTATTAGGTATTAATCATTTTGGAGCTTCTGCTCCTGCTAACATCTTGGCAGAAGAATATGGATTCACAGTATCTAAGGCTTTAAATTTTGTTCAAAATTATTTACAAAATTTGTAAATTTAATAAAGGAGAAGATAAAATCTCTTCTCCTTGTTAATATTTCTCATCTAAAAGGGGAGGAAAACCATGGAACAACCCAATAGAAACCTTGCCTTAGACCTCGTAAGGGTAACAGAAGCTGCTGCCTTAGCTTCAGCTAGATGGTTAGGAAAAGGACAAAGAAAAGCAGGGGATCAGGCAGGTGTGGATGCCATGCGTTTTGTATTTAATAGTTTAGACATAAAAGGCACTGTTATTATAGGAGAAGGAGAAAAAGATAAAGCTCCTATGCTCTTTAATGGAGAACAAGTAGGAAAAGGTATTGGTCCAGAAGTAGATGTGGCAGTTGATCCTGTAGAAGGTACAAACTTACTAGCTTTAGGAAGACCAAATGCCATCTCTGTTGTAGGTATTGCTCCAAAGGGAAGTATGTATAATCCTGGACCAAGTTATTACATGAAAAAATTAGTAGTTCCCGAAGAAGCAAAAGATGTTATTGATTTAGACGCCCCTGTAGAAGATACTCTTAAAAAAGTTGCTCGTGCCTTAGGAAAAGATGTAGATGACTTAGTGGTTTTTGTTTTAGATAAACCGCGTCATGTTACACTTATTGAAAACATTAGAAAAGCAGGAGCAAGAATTCAACTTCATACAGATGGAGATGTGGCAGGCTCTCTTATGGCTGTAGATCCAATCTCTGAAGTGGATATTATGATGGGAACAGGAGGGACTCCTGAAGGTGTTTTATCTGCATGTGCCATCAAAGCCTTAGGAGGTCAAATGCTTTGCAAATTAGATCCCCAAAAAGAAAAAGAAAAACAAGCTCTAATCGAACAAGGATACAATTTAAATCGTATTTTTACAGTAGATGATTTAATTACAAGTGACGATGTTTTTTTTGCTGCCACAGGAATCTCAGGAGGGACCTTTTTGGCAGGAGTAAAATATACAGGAGATGGTGCTATCACCCATTCTCTTGTTATTAGAGGAAAAACAGGTACAGTAAGAAGAATTCAGGCGTATCATAAATGGGACAAATTAATGAAAATAAGTGGAATTAAATATGATTAAATTTCAGTTATTATTTAAAAGATAAAAAAAGGGGGGCGTAATGAAAAAGATTCTACTTTTAATCATATCTTTACTAATGGTAATTAGTATTTCTCAGCCAGCAAACGCAAAGAAAAAAATAAAAGTTGCTTTTGCTCTTTTATGGACCATTGATGATATGGGCTGGACTACTGCAGCATATAATGGGATAAAATATCTTAAGGAAAAAATGGGAGACCAAGTAGAGATTAGTTATACTGAGAAAGTTTTAGCTGCTGATGCAGAACGGGTTTTTAGAAAATATGCCCGTCAAGGTTATGATATAATATTTGGCACTACATTTGAACATATGGATCCAATGCTCATGGTAGCTCAAGATTTTCCAAAAGTTGTCTTCGAACACTGTGCAGGTTACAAAACTGCTCCTAACATGGGAAACTATTTTGCAAGAATGTATCAAGCAGACTATTTAGCAGGATATATGGCTGGACTTATGGGATATAAACATGTGGGAACAGTTGCTACAAACCCCATTCCTGAACCAATCAGAGGAGTTAATGCCTTTACCCTTGGTCTTATTAAAGGATTAAAAGAAGGTAAGCATTCTTTTAACCCCAATAAAGTAAATACTGTGGTATGGTTAAAAGCATGGAGAGATCCTATTAATGAAACAACCCTTGCAGAAACCCTTATTTCAAGAGGATGCACTCTTATAAGACAAATGGCAGACACTCCGGATAGTAGTTTGGCAGCTTGTAAAAAAGGAGTTCCTGCTATCGGTTATGGAGCTGATGCAGCTAAATACGGAGCATCTTGTGCCTTGGTGTCTACTCTTTGGAATTGGGGACCTTTTTTTGTAAAAGTAGTTAAAGAAGTTCAGGCTGGAACATGGAAACCTACACCCTATTGGGCTGGTTTTGAGCAAAACATGATTAAATTAAGTTCATTTAATGCCTCTGTGCCTAAATCCGTGCAAAAAAAGGTATTAAAAGAGTTAGAAAAATTTAAAAACGGTGAAGATAATGTCTTTGTAGGACCAATTTATGATCAAAGTGGCAAATTACGAGTAAAACCAGGTGAAAAATTAACAGACAAAGAACTTCTGACCATGCGCTGGCTGGTTAAAGGAGTAGTAGGGAATATCCCTGATTAATAAAAAAACTCTAAACATTAAAAATTAAAAAAAGGAGAGGCCTTAGCAACCTCTCCTCTTTAAATTTAACTTTAACCAGTGAGCAACTCTATTATTTTAACACTTAAAAACATCAACAAATCCTTTGGTGATTTTAAAGCCCTTAAAAACGTTTCTCTTAATATAAAACAAAAACAAATTCATGCTATCTTAGGAGAAAATGGTGCTGGCAAATCTACCTTAATGTCTATTATTTCTGGTAATATTCTACCTGATTCAGGAGAAATATTAATAAAAAATAAAAAAATTCTTTTCACAAATCCAGCCCATGCCCAAAAATATGGAATAGGCATGGTACATCAAAAATTTATGCTTATAGAAAATTTCACTGTATGGCAGAATATTGCATTAGGAACTCTGGAAAATAATTTTGTATGGAACAAAAAACAAATAATAACTCGGATTAACTCTATTCTATGTCAATTCAATTTAAATATTAATCCAGAAGAACGAATACATAACCTTTCAATGGGGCAAAAACAACAAGTAGAAATATTAAAACTTCTTTATAAAAATAGTAAAATTCTTATATTTGATGAACCAACATCTGTATTAACCCCACAAGAGATTAAACCTTTTTTTAAAATACTGCTATCATTACGCCAAAATGGACACACTATTCTCTTCATCTCTCATAAATTAGAAGAAGTATTAGAAATAGCAGATACTATTACTGTTATGCAAAAAGGTAAAATAGTATCCACAACACCTAAAACAAAAATAAAATCTAAATTAGAACTAGCCTCCCTAATGATAGGGAAAGAGTTTAATATTATTAATAATTTTGACACACATAAAACAAAAAATATAAGTAAAAAGAGTATATTACAATTAAATAATATTCAAGTAAATCAAAATGGACAAGTTTTACTTAAAAATATTAATTTAAAATTAAAACAAGGTGAAATCTTTGTTCTTTTGGGAATATCTGGAAATGGACAAGAAGTTCTAGCCAAAGTGCTTGGCGGATTACAAGAATTTAAAGGAGAAATTATTTTCGATAAAAAATACAATGCCTCACAATGGATAAATAACTATCCTACTAAAATAGTATATATTCCTGAAGATCGCAATAATTTAGCCTGTATAGAAGAGAAAAGTCTATACTTTAACTTTGTTTTAACTAGACTCAAAGAACTTTCAAATTCTCTTAAAATAAAATGGAAAATTGCTAAAACTTTTACACAAAAAATTATTCAAGAATTCAACATAAAGACCCCCAATGGGATAAACTCTACCCCTTCTAATCTTTCAGGAGGAAATCTTCAAAAATTTATACTAGGCAGAGAGTTAAGTAAAGAACCAACCGTAATTATTGCAGAACACCCAACTCAAGGATTAGACATTAATTCTACTCAAGAAATATGGAAACAATTAATACAAATAAAGAAACATTCTAGTATTTTACTTATCTCTGGAGATATTCAAGAATCTCTTATTTTAGCTGATAAAATTGGCATCATCTATAAAGGACAAATAGTAAAAACTTTTTCACCTACCTCCTCAAAAGATATTGCCAATCTAGGTCTTTACATGACAGGAAGTTTAAAATGTTAATCTTAAAAAAACGTAATCTCTCCTTGAAACAAAAAATTTTTCTTTTTTTAATTTTAATGTCTTTACCCTTTCTTATTCTAGCGATTATCTTCACTCTTTTGCATTTAAATCCCTGGAAAATATATTCAGGTATTTTGCAAAATAGTTTAGGCGACTTTTATTCCTTCTCAGAAGTATTAGTTAAATCAACTCCTTTAATACTTACGGGTCTAAGTGTTTTAATCGCTGCTAAGGCAGGACTATGGAATATTGGAGCAGAAGGTCAGCTTATTATGGGAGGAACCTGCTCAGCTATTTGTGCACTTACTGTGGTTAAGTATATTCCCATCTATATGCATTTGCCCATAGTAATATTAGCAGGTTTTATAGGTGGATTTATTTGGGCATATATTCCCATATTTTTAAAAATAAAATGGGAAATAAGTGAAATTATTTCTTCACTACTTCTAAATTATGTAGCTCTTATCTTTATGGAACACCTATATTTTGGACCATTGAGAGATCCTATGGGGTTTGGATTTCCTGGTACAGCTATTCTACCAGTAAGCACATGGCTACCTAGATTTTTCCAAACTAGAATTAGTTTAAATCTATTTATTGGATTAGGACTATGCTTTTTAGGTTATCTTTTCTTCCAAAAAACACCTCTTGGGTATAAAATTAAGGTATGTGGACTAAATCCTAATGCTGCCACATACGCACATTTTCCTCAAAAAAAATTACTACTAATTGCTTTTTTAATAAGTGGAGGCATTGCAGGATTAGCTGGGATGGGAGAAGTTTTAGGTCTCCATAGAAGACTTCAACAAGGCTTAAGTATTGGATATGGATATGATGGTATTCTTATTGCCTTTTTAGCACAAAAAAATCCTCTTCTAGTTCCTATTTTAAGTGTTCTACTCAGTATAATAAAAGTAGGTGCTGAAGGTATTCAAACTAACCTACACATACCAGCATCTTTCACCCTAATTTTAGAAGGATTTATGCTTTTATCTTTCTTAGGTGCACTAACTCTTAGCAATTATAAATTAAAATGGATCAAAAAAAATGAATGATATTTATTTTATCTTAGCACTAACTCTAAAATCAATACCAGCAGTATTTTTAGCTTCTTTAGGAGAAATAATCACTGAAAAAGGTGGCATCTTAAACCTTGGATTAGAAGGAATAATGCTTGTATCTGCTCTCGCAGGATTTGTATTAACTTATTATACTCACAGTTTAATTATAGGATTTACAGGAGCAATGATAGTAGGAAGCAGTATGTCCTTAATCCATGCTTTTTTTTCTATCCATCTAAGCGCTAACCAAGTTCTTTCTGGACTGGCAATTACTATTTTAGGAGAAGGACTTAGTAGTTTCCTAGGACGACCTTTTATTGGATTGCAAACAATTTCTCTACCTTGCTTTACAGAACTTGAGCATTATCCTTTTGGAATCATTTTAAAAGAACTAAACTGGATAGTTGTTGCAAGTTTTATTTTACTTTTTATTGTCAATTTTATTCTTTATCATACTCCTCTAGGTTTAAACCTTAAAGCTATTGGCGAAGATCCCAAAGTTAGTAATGTAGCAGGCCTTAATGTGTTTAAGTATAGATATATAGCAACCATTATAGGTGGAGCATTAACTGGACTTGGAGGTTCTTACCTATCTCTAGCCTATACTCCAGGTTGGAAAGAAGGCATAAGTGGTGGGCAAGGTTGGATTGCTATTGCTATGGTAGTATTTTCAGGACTAAAACCATTTAGAGCCTTTGTGGGAGCATTTTTATTTGGATCTTTTATGGCTTTACAATTTTACTTCCAAGCCATTGGCAAAGAAATTGTTCCTGTTTATATTCTTAAAATGCTTCCCTTTATTTTACCTCTTATTATTTTAATATTAATAAAAAACAAATATAAATCCGAACTAAATTTCCCCAAAAGTCTAGGGCTTCCTTATTTAAAAGAATAATCAATTAATTCACATAGATTTAATATATTTTTTAATTTTTTACCTTGTTAACTACCCTTTTAGAAAACAAAACTTTTCCCATATTAAATAATCAAACATCTTTTTTTTAACTGATTAAAATTAAAACACCATCTATAGAAGAAAAGCAACTACTTGACAATCTTGTCTTTTTTTCTCAATACTGAATTGATTCAGGGGGTTTTAGGCTACCCCCCTTTCTTTTTTTGGAAAGGGGAGAAAATAAATTCTTAACCAAGGGGTTTTTATGAGTACTGACGACCCGTTAATACGTGTTGTCTATTTACCAAGAGAAAGTTTTGCACCTACCTAAGTAGTAAACCTATAACTTAAGGAGGAAAAGCCATTGAAAAACAAGATCTGTGGACTTCATCTTGTCCTTGAGCTAAAAGGCTGTCCATTTTCTATTTTGGACAACGAAGAAATCATCAAACAAGCTATCAAACAAGCCTCTCAACAATCTATGTCAACCCTTTTAAGTCTCACTAGCCATAAATTTCATCCTATGGGAGTAACTGCTTTAGGTTTATTAGCAGAATCCCATATTTCTATCCACACTTGGCCAGAATTGGGATACGCTGCGGTTGATGTCTTCACCTGTGGGGAATTTTCAGATCCTCAAAAAGCATGTGAATTTTTAGTAGAATTTCTTCAAGCTGAAGACTATGACCTCATTACTTTGCCTAGGGGGAATAAAGTGAAGAAAGAAAAAATTTACAACAAGTTACATGAGGAATACGAACCATGTCAGGTTGCCAACTAAGAGACTATTTCCCAGAAATACTAACGGGTGGAGATATTTTTTTACACTCAGCAGAAGAAATTTTGGAATTAAAAAAAACAAAATATCAAAAACTTGCTCTTATTAAGTCCAAATTATATGGCAAAGTTCTTTTATTAGACAATATTTGTCAAATTAGTGAGGTAGATGAATTTATTTATCATGAACTCTTAGTTCATGTCCCTGCTATTTTTCATGGAAATCCTAGAAATATTCTTATTCTAGGGGGAGGAGATGGATGCGCATTAAGAGAAGCCTTGAAATGGAAAGAGGTGGAAAATATTACTCTTGTAGATATTGATGAAGAGGTTATCAAATGTGGCAAGACTCATTTTAAAACACTTAATCAAAATTCTTTGGAACATCCCAAAGCAACTATTTTAATAGAAAATGCATTTGATTTTGTTAAAAATACATCTAAAAAATGGGATCTTATAATCTGCGATTTATCTGATCCTGTAGATGATGGGCCAGCTATGGCTTTATTCACTAAAGAATTCTTTTCCAGTTTAAAAAATATTTTACATCCTCAAGGCATTATAAGCATCCAGTCTGGACCAGCTGCTCCTCCAGACCATTTTTATTTTACAAGAGTAGCAAATACATTAAAAACTATTTTTCCGTATTTTCAGGCCTGTATCTCCTTTTGCCAAGTATATTTAACCCCTCTAGCATTCTCAATTGTTTCTTTAAAAGAATTTAAAACACTAAATAAAAAACAAATTAAAGAAATTATTCACACTAAAATAAAAGGTACTCTAAAATTTTTAGATGAAGAAATGTTTTTTGCTGCTCTTACTTTGCCAAAATTTCTTAAAAATGCCATTGAAAATGAACAAATGGTTTATTCTCTAAAAGATATGCCCAGATGGTTTGGGAATAATTTAGAAAACACTTTATAAAAACAAAAGAGGGGGCTTTTAAAGCCCCCTTTTAACTTCTTTCACAAAAATATTACTACTTATTTACCATACATGCTTTCTTTGTTCTTCTAATGCTTTTTCTTGTTCTTCAAATGAGTTAAATCCCGCTTGATGTAATGCATCTAAAACAGTTTTATCCCAATCCCAATTCGCATAAATCACAGGCTTATGAAAAGTTTTTCTAAATTTATCTAGCTCTTGACGATAGAATTCTTCTTTTTCTGTTCCCAAATTAGAATGTACTTGCTCGTGTAACCTAGCTAACTCACCTTCATACCAATCCATTAAATCTTTAGCTGAGGAACATTTTTTAGCTATATGTTCATAATTCTCTTGTTTTAATAAATCTTGAAGTCGTGTTAAGTGTTGAGTCTTAAGCCATTTTCCAAGTTCACGTAGAGGAATATTTTCTCTCTCAACCTCTGCAATATCAAATTTAGTCTGAGCATAAGTATCTGGGACCACTGAGGCAGATACAATTCCAGCAATACACACCAAGCCTCTAATAATTTTACTATTAGATACTCCTTGACCACAAAAACCTACTTTTTTCCCATATTTTTGTCCGGTAAAAATAGTCACTAAAATAGCCCATACGACTGCAGGATCTTCTTCATCATAGATATGTCTTAATCTCGCATTATCTCTATCTGTACCTAAAACTAATTGAGTCATATCATTAGAACCAATTGAAAACCCATCAAACTCTTGAATAAAATTCTTTGCCAAAATAGCATTACTAGGAATTTCTGACATCAAAACCAATTTCAACCCATCTTCACCTGAACGCAATTGATGAACATCTGAAAGATATCTTTTCATACTTCTGGCTTCTTCTAAAGTTCTTACAAATGGAAGCATGAGGTGTAAATTTTTTCCTCCATACGCTCCTCTTGCCAATTTAAAGGCTTCTAACTCCCAATCATGAATACCTCTGGATACACCTCGATAGCCAAGCATTGGATTATCTTCGTGTTCCTCAAATAAACTTCCGCCCACAAGATTTCTATATTCATTACTTTTATAATCTGTAGTCCGATAAATAATAGGCTTGCCATAAAAAGCCATAGCAAAAAGACCTAAACCTTGAGCCAAAGTTTGTACATACAATTCCTTCCCACTTCTATATCCCTTTGCTCTTAAAATATTTCTAATTTTTTGGGGAAGCTCTCTTACTTCATCCATTTGTTGTTTATAACCTGTATTTAAAGCCACTTTATCACGCATTTCTTTAATCTTCGTCAAAACTTCTTGTACATAGGGCTCATCTTTTACTCTATGATAAACTACATTTATTTTATCTTCTATTTCTTGCCTTCTTTGAACAGTCTCAGGATCTTTTCCTATTAAAGAAGCTAACTCTTCTTTATAACCTAAAATCGCAGCAATATGTTCCTTTAAATCCACAGATGTTTTAAGAAGCTCTAGATACTTAGTAGCCTTGTCCAAATATTGATCCCACTTGTGATCAAACTCTCGAATTTGTCTATGAATTGCTAAAACTTCTTCTGTTCCTTTACTTCCCTCTATTTCCGTAAGTTCTTTAACCTTTTGTTTTAATCCAGTAATTATTCCTACATACTTTCTGAGTTTTAAATCTAAGGTCACTACTCCAGATGAAAGTTGTTCTTTAATAATTTTAACTAATCCATTTTCCAATTCTGCCAACTTTCTCTCTACAATTGGCAATAACGTGCCTTTATCATACGCCTCCAAAGCTAAAGGATGAACGCCTATATTACCCAACATAAATTCAGCCCTAAGCAAACCAACTTCAAAATCAGGAACATCTCTTAAACGAGATAAAAACATTGCTTGTCCTACATCTGCTAAAATAAGTCCTACCTTCGTCTTGGTTGTTGGAAGTTTGCTAGTATCTATTTCTCCCCCAACTTCAACTAAAGGAACAAGTCCTCTATATACTTTACCCCTAGAAGCATCTACAGTTACCTCTTGTCCATCTAATGAACGCAAAACTTCTAATTTTTGAATACCAATAATTGCAGGAATACCTAATTCTCTAGAAGTAATTGCAGCATGACTGGTGTCTCCACCTGCATCAGCTAAAATTGCAGAAGCAATCCTCATACCTGGCACCATATCAGGATCTGTTCGTTCAGCTGCCAATACGTCTCCTTTTGAAATTTTATTTAACTCCAAAGCTGAACGCAAAAACTTTACTGTACCCTGTCCTGCCCCTCTTGAAGCTCCATTTCCTTCTAAAATTACTTCTACTTCACTTAAAGCAGAAGGATCTACTTCTAACCTTCGCATAAAAATAGTATGAGGATGTTTCTCTAACTCTTCATTCCACCTAGTTTCTGGCCTAGCCTGAACAAACCACAATCTATCATATTCATCTATACAAAACTCTGTATCCATAATCATGCCACCGTATGCTTTGCTTATAGCCCGCACACCTTTGGCAACCATCTCTGCTTGAGCTAAAGACAAAGCCCATCGACATGCTATGTCTTCAGGGACCTTTACTACTTTTGTCCCACTTCCTTCCTCATCATAGACAATTTTTTTATCCTTAAATCCCATAAAACGAATTACAACTTCTTCTCCATCATCTCGCTGAAAAACATAAAATTTATCAGGAGTCACCATGCCACTAACAACTGCTTCTCCTAAACCATAACTAGCATCAATAGATACTAAATCCTTTCTGTCTGTTCCTCTACATCCTGTAGCAGTATCTGCACTAAAAGCTGTTCCAGATACTACAGGGTTTATCATTCTCATTATACAAACAGAAAGAGATGTATTTTCTATCGCCCATTCTTTCTTGGCCTCAATAGCAATACTTTCATTTCCTGTTTTTTCAGCTTTAGCCAAAGCATCTAGAATTGCCTCTCTTCTATAAGTCATACTTCTCAGATTATAAGCTGAAGCACAATCCCAATGATATGCCTGAACTACTTCATTTTCTCCTACAATATTTAAATATGTATCTTGTAATCCTGCAAAGGCTTTCTTTCTACTATCTTCTCCAGCAGCAGAAGAACGAACAGCTACAGGAACATTTTCTTCTCCTGCTTCTTTACAAATATCTCGATACGCTTGACGAACACCTTCTTCCACATCTTTGGGCAAATCCACAGATAAAATAGCAACTTGTACCATCACTGAGCGCTTACGTAATTGGTCTATGCCTTCTGGAGAAGTAGCAAAACCCTCTACTACATTATTAATAAATGTCCTTAACTTTACCTGAGACTTACCCCTTCTGCCATCCTCTTTAATCTTTCTAGCAAGCCTACGAACAAAATTTCTCAAAAATTCAGGATCTTTATTAACTTCACTATCATTCCAATCTATTGCATCGTATTCTTTATCCACAATATTACGAACCAAAGAAGCATTTACTTTTGTCTCATCAAGAACTTTATGGAAAGCTACAGAGGAAATAGCCCTAAACTGAGGGGCGCGAACATTTTCTATTGTACTAATAATAGCCGTATTATAATTCTTTCCACCCACTAAAAGCTCTGCTTCTACACCTATGGCTTTAATCTCTTGACCAGTTAAAACTAATTTTTGTTTAAGTTTTTCTAATTCAGAATGTGAAACTTTTATACTTAAGGAAGATTTTTCTGACACCTTTACCTTTCCCCCTTTTTTGGTCTGCTTCTTTTGCGCACCCTCTAAAGTTTTCTTTCCCATTTTCTCTCCCCTATACATTTAAGTTTTAAAGCGTGTTAACTATAAAACTTTAAACTTAAAAGCCAAGACTCGTCAACAACGAGTCCTATTTTACTTAAATTCCTAAATCTATATTTAAGTCTAGCTAAAAAATAATTTATAATTTCTAAAATTTATCAAAAAATATTAAATACTAAAATAATTTTTTATATTTTTTCTCCATTCATCAATAGAAGATAATTTGCACCCTTTATAATATAATCTATACCAGAAGCTACTGTAAGAACGGCAACCAACACACATAAATATATATAATAATCAAAAAATATACTAAAAGATAATACTTCACTTTTATGTGACAAAACAACAAGAACTAAAAATAATTGAAATAATGTATTTATTTTACTTAAAAAAGATGGTTTTATTTTCGATTTTATATTCTGACCCATAAAATTTAAAAAAGCAAGACCTCCTATTATAAGTATATCTCTACTTACAACTATGACAGTAAGCCAAGAAGGAACCCAATATACTATGCCTAAACAAACATATGCTGTCATTAATAAAATTTTATCAGCCAAGGGATCTAAAATTGCCCCTAAAGTAGACTTCTGATTAAAAAAACGGGCGATAAAACCATCTAATGCATCAGTAATACCTGCTACAAAAAAAATAATTAAAGAAAAAAAAATCTTTTTACTGACAAAAGTAATTACAAAAATAGGTGTTAAAACTATTCTAAAGATAGTTAAAATATTAGGAATAGTCAGATTCCCTGCCATTAAAATCCCATCTGCTTATCACGTTGTTGGTTCCATTTAACCCATGGGTTTTGACTATCTTGCTTTACATCAAATTTTTTAGGAACATCAAATCGCCCATCAGGATAAACCACAAATTCATACCCTCTTGCTACAATCATCGTCCATTCTTCTACACTCACTCTTTTGGGGCCAGCTATTCTCATTGGTCCTTGAACTCGATGAGCTTGAAAACCTTTGCCCATTTGATACTTTTCTGATACAGGCCGATAACCTACTTTTATTTTACCATCATAAACTAAAAATTTGCTATAATCAGTGTTTACTATTGCTCTATATTTAGTCCCTGCAACTCCAGCAACAGCTGTAGGAGAACTTATTTCAAATGTATTATCATCACCAATCATTTTTTGAACAGATGCCCAGCATTCTCCTAAAATTAAATCTGTTTTAATTTCTCTTTTATTTTCTTTTACAAGAGCTTTAACTAACTTAAATTTAGTATTTTCATTAAAACGCAATACACTTTTATCTGGAAGTAATAACTCTAATCTAGAATCTTTATCAACTTTAACTTCTACAGGTGGGGACAAAATATCTCCTAACGCTAATAATTTACCTTTACTAAAAATCTTTCCTTGCAAAAAATTTACTTTTACTTTTCCTTCTACTTCAACTTCTTCTGCATTAACAACTCTTGAAAAAAATACTAAAACACAAAAGATTAGAAAAAAAAATTTAATTACTTTCATTTACTTTTCTCCTAGTCAAGGAATAAACTATATTTTGAGAATGAAGAACATTATTTAGTTTCTTCTCCAAAGATTCTTTATCCAAAGTCCAAACATTCCAGGTAGCGCTAATAGAGGGAACTTGTAAATAAATATGTATGAGTTCTTGTTTTAAAAGAATCTGATCCCATTGCTTTAATTGGGCATCAAAGTTATGGATACTTTCAGCACAGGCCCATCCTGTTGTAGAAAGGACAAAACTCTGAGTTAATTTGTCCATAACTTCTGGTAAAGCAAAATATTTAGCCCAAACTTTAAGCCATAAATCTTTCAAACTAGAAGAAATACATTTAATTTCATGCTTGCCAAAAATTAACTCTCCTGCCCATTTATCTTTTCCCTTTAAAATAGTTAATTTTAACTCAGCTCCAGGACTCACCTCAACTCCAGCCAAAGTTTGCAATCTACTCAAAATTACAAATTCTTCTGGACTAACTCCTTGAAGGGTTAAATCATAAGCTATTTTATGACGTGCTGTAAAAAGAATACCATATTTTTTTAATTCATTTCTTAAAATTTTTCTATTTATCTCACAATCAAGTTTTAACTTGATATCTTGCTCTCCAATTTTAAAATAAATTTCTCTATATCCATAAACTAACTTATCTAAAACTGGCTCTAAAAAATCTTGAAGTATAGACAATCTTTCTTTGGAAATACTTACACCTAAAATACTTTCACTTTCTTTTAAACATGCTTGAAGAAACGCTTTGTGATATATATCTTGTTTTAAATCACTCAAAAGTTCATTTGAACCAGCCAAAGGGACTGTAACCTCAACTGTAACTCCAGCAAAAACAGTAGAAGGATAAATAAATAATAATATAAAAAGTATCCTAAAAAATACTCTCATTTTTTAATCCATTTTTAATTTTTACTAATTACTATTCAGCTAAAAAAATACTAAGGGTTGGCAGATGCCAACCCTTAGCAAAAATTTATTAAAACACTCTTAACATGTTTTTTAACTTCTTTATAGCTAAAACAGCATCCACACCAGACACTGGCTCCTCTGGATGAAATTCACCTGTCCTTAGATCTGTAGTAAGCAAACCTCTTGTAGTACATAACATCACCGCATTAAATGCATAGTGAGTAGAAGGAATATCAGGAATAGTACTCTCTTGCCCAATAAATTCACTAGCCAAACGGTCATTTCCTGTAGCCCTTATAATAATATCTTCAAAAAGAAGTGCCATTTCTACTTTAGTAACATGTTCATTGGGCCTAAAAGTATGGTCTGGATATGGTTGTAAACCTTTTACTCCTAGATCAATAACTAAGTAAATATCATTCTTCAAAGGATGGTTATCTACATCTAATACTCTAATCTTTTTATATAAGTCTTCAAAACTCATTTGTATCCCTTTTGGAGCTACAAATCCCCTTTTCTCTGCTTTTTGAGTTCTTTTATAAAAACGTTCTACATTTAACTCTTCTATCAACAAACCAGCCATATCAGCGCGAGTAAGTTTATCTAATAAAACTATCTCCTTGCCTAATTTACTTTCAGGAGCAGCTCTATTGGCTTTTTGCACTAATTGCCATCTCTCATCTGCTTTATCTTCATATCCTTTTCCTAAAGCCTTAACCTGGGCATACATCCTTTCTGCATTAGGAAAATCAAGCCCATAAAGATAAGCCTCTCCCATATAAAAATAAATAGCAGGATTTTTACTATCTACAAGCTTTGCCTTTTCAAAGACTTCTTTTGCTTTAGAAATAAGCTTGCTTGCAGAAAGTTTTTTAAGCTTTCTAAAAGCAATATATCCTCTTATTTCTAAACAAAGAGAATTTAATTTTTCTTCTTTTCCTTTAGCTTTTCTTTCCCCTTTTTTGATTAACTTAAAACCATCATCATCACCTTTTATAACTAACAAATATCCTTTCCCTGCTAAAGCAGGACCATATTCTGGATCTAAGCTCAGAGCCTGATCAAATTCTTCTCTTGCCAAATCAAATTTTTCTTGATCTAAATAATTCAATCCTTGTTCAAAATGATGTTCTGGATTATCCATAACTCCCTGAGGGGCTCTACCTTTTTGTGCACAAGCTCCCAATATTAAAAAAACCCCCACTAAACTAAAAAAAGCTATCCTTTTAAAGAACATACCCTTCATCTCCTACTCCTTATATTAATCTAAAATAATCATTACCTTACACTTTTCTAAAAAATTTTGATTTTTACTAAGAGATCTTAATTGATTAGCTACATCATTATTTATTACTAAGTCTGTTCTTGCCTTACCCTTTACCTGCACAGCTTTAGCAATAAAAGGATTGTTAGCTACTCTAGGATTTGTTTTTGCCTTATTAATATCTTTTGCATATCCAGCCATACCTTGTTGAATAGCATATTCTCTACTTACAAAAGCAGAACCATACACTTCCTGACCATTCTCGTCATATATCTTAGGACTCATCGCAGGCCTTGCACCTAAACCCCGTGCATCCACAATAAGACCTGTATAAACAATTTGAGGCTTAGGTTGAGTCTGAGCCTCTTCCATTCTAGGTTTTTGAACCTCAGGCGTAGTTGGAACTGTTGGAGTGGCTGGAGCCGTGGGCGCAGGCACAGAAACTTGAGGAGCAGATGGAGTTAATCTTGTTGGTCTTTGAATCTTAGTCCCAAAAGGAATCGTTTTAGGTAATAAAACATCAGCAAGTCCCCCTCTCAAGCTTACTCCTACTGTTACTTCTACAGAACCATCAGACATATAAGCTATATCTAATACTTGAGAATTCTGTAAAAAACCCTGAACCCTAGAAACAATAATATCATTTGTTACCATATAATTCTGAACTGTAGTAGTAGAATCAATCTGCACACCCTTAATTACTTCCAATAAATTTCTTCTAGCTACTACTGTTGCTGCTCTCACAGCCATAGCTCTAGCCTGGGCCATATTTACAGCAGTAGCTGGCGGAGCCCCTATACCTTTTGCAGTAACAAGTCCTGTAGTCCAATTAACCTGACCATTTTCAAAAGTCTGAACATATCCATAATTCATAGTTGGTTGAGCCATGGCAACACTCAACATAACTAATACCATCAGACTCCCTAGCAAAAAACACTTTATTTTCATCTTTCTCCTCCTAAAAAATTTAGCTTTATTTTCTTCTTTTACTTACTTTTTTTAAATAATACCGAGCAGATTTATTACGAGGTTCAAAAATTAAAGTCTTCTTCCAAAAAGAAGTAGCTTTTCGTATATCCCCTTTTTTATAAGCCTGTAAAGCCATTTCATTATAAACCTTTGCTAAGTTATGTCTAGCTTCACTATTTTTAGGTTCTAGTTTCAAAGCTTTATTCCAAACAGATAAAGCTTTACTCACATGACCTTGATTAAAATAAATCCAACCTAAGGCATTCATTGCCTTCACATACTTTGGATTTATTTGTAATGCTCTGTTTAATTCAAGTTCAGCATTATAAATCATATCTAGTCCTAAAAAAGCATTTGCTAACCTATAATGAGTTTCTGGATCATCTGAACCTACTTGTTGGGCTTTTCTTAAAAACTTAATACTTTGCTCTAAATTATGCTCAACAGCATAAATGACTCCTATAAAATAATAGGCATTGGCATTATAAGGATCTATTTGCAACACTCTTTCAAACTGTTGCATTGCTTTATCTGGTTTATTATCTTTTAATAACAAAACGCCTACCCAAATTCTGGCAAAGGTATTATCAGGAGATAAATTTACAACTCTAGTAAAATATTTATAAGCTAAATTAAACTTTTCTCTTTTAGCAGCCAAAAGTCCTAACTGATTTAGGGCAAATTCATTATTTGGATCAAGTTGCAACACTTTTAAGAAAATTTTTTCTGACTCATTTAACTTACCTTGATAATGTAAGTCTGATGCCTTAAAAATCAGATCATTTATATCATCTGCAAAAGAAAAACATACTGTAAAAAACAAATTAAATAACACAATCAAAAAAACTAATTTCCTAAATTTCATAATTATGTCCTTCACTTATTAAAAGATTCGAACTATATTTTCACTGTTTTTAAAGATAAAATTCCTTTTGCCACACTTAAGGCAAGTTTATGTCTAAAATCACTCTGTCTAAGTAAATACTCTTCATCTGGATTAGAAATAAACCCGAGCTCTAACAAAATAGAGGGCATTTTTGCTCTTCTTAATACATAAAAATTAGCTGAATGAATTCCTCTATTTTTAAGCGGTAATTCGTGTTTTAACACAGTTTGTAGATAAGAGGCTACTTTTCCTCCTGCCTGCCAATATCTTTTTCTTTCAAATCTAAATAATATCTCTTCTATATTAACATAGCCTTTTTTTATAAGTTCATTTTTCTCAAGTTTAATAACAGAATTTTCAAAAGCAGCTACTCTTGCAGCCTCTTTACTAGAAGCTTTTTCTGAACAAAAATAAGTTTCCATTCCTCTAGGTCTTCTATTCCTATTGGCATTTACATGAAAAGATACAAATAAATCTGCACTATACTGATTAGCTGTAGTTGTTCTAGCACTAAGAGGCACAAAATAATCTTCGGTTCTTGTTAAGAAAATTTTTAGTTGAGAATCTTTTTGGTTTAAGATAGCTGCGGTTCTCTTGGCAACATCTAAGTTTACATTTTTCTCTTGAAGTTTATGTAAACCCACTGCTCCAGAGTCAAATCCACCATGACCTGGATCAAGTACAATTCTTCGAATATGATAACCTAATCCTTTCTCTCCTTTTAAACGAGCAAAAATTTCTTGTTCTTCTTGTAAAGCCTTTTTCTCCAGTGGTGTTAATTCTTTTTTTTCTATCTTTTTAGGTGGAACTGGCTTTTGAGTTATAATATCCACCATCATTCTGGAATAAGTATCTTCTGGATTTAAAACCAAAACCTTTCTAAAACTATCCAAAGCCCCCCGCATATCTTTTTTCTGAAAATAAGCTCTTCCCAATAATCCCCAAAGCCATTCATTTTGAGGATCTATTTTTACTCCTTTTTTTAATATACTAATTGCTTGATCAAACTTACCTTTAGCTAAAAATTCTTGAGCTTGTAGTCCTAAATCAAACCCAGATTCTGCAAATAGCCTACTCACAGGTAAAAAAGAAATCCCCGCCCCTGCCATTATAAAAAGTAAATCTCTTCTTTTTAAACGCATAATTTCGCCCTAATTTAGTTAGTATATTGTTTTTACAGTTGTTCCTGGATAGTAAAACTGCAAAATTTCTCTATATTTTTTACCTTCTTTAGCCATATCATAGGCCCCCCATTGACTCATACCAACCCCATGTCCATATCCTCTCCCTTTAAATAATAAATTTGTCCCCACCTGTTTTACAGAACATAAAGTAGACTTAATGATAGAAGGACCTAACCATATTCTCATATTATTACTTGCCAAAAGAACTTCCCCATTTTCAGCAGTGATAGAAAAATTTATCACTCTTCCAGAAGGAGAAACATCTTTACTTTCAACCCTTTTAATTCTTGAGAGACCAAATCCTTTCTCTCTTAAAACATTTTCTATTTTAGATAAAGAAATCTCTGTCCTCCACTCTAACTTCTTTATTTTATTGGAATAAGGATCTCTTTTTATTCTAAAATAAGGGAATTGCACCTTCCACACATTTTTTGCAGTCTCTAAAACTCCTCCACTATGTGAATGAAAATAAGCAATTACAGGCTTACCTTTAAACATTAATATTTCTCCTCGTGTATCCCAGACTGCTTGAATACTTTTAGAGCTTTGAGGTAAAATACCACCATAAACCTGAGAAGCAACAGAAGAACTTAAATCAAAATCCTTTTCCTCTGACTTTAAATGCACAAAATAGGCATAAGATCTAGCTGCAACAGCCTGAGCCTTTAATGCTTCTAATGGCCAAGAAGCAGACATCTCTTTAGGGACTACACCTTTTAAATATTCTTCCATCGGCAAACAGTTAATTACTAAAATAAGATTATCCTTTAATTTTAACTTTAATCTTCCCTTATATTTTTTATTATTAAAAATAAAAACATCTATAAACTTTAGGTCAACAACCCTATTTAATCTCTTTTGTCCTAAATAAATAGTTCCATTTTTGATCTTAAAAACATAAACTCCTTTTGGATATGAACTGCCATTTATCCATAAATTTTGTTTAGAAGTTAAATTAACATTTTTAACTTTTGCTAAAAGAACACGTATCATTGGTTCATCTCCTAAACTAGGAGGTTCTATTTTAAAAGATGGTATTTCTCCTTTTCTGATCTCTCTTTTTATCCTTTCTATCATATAGTCAGCAGTACTATACCTTATGTCTTGAGGAAAATTATGAATGAAGTCCTGAAAATAATGAAGTGAATCCTGTAAGCTACCCTGCTCATATAATAACATGGCTAAATTAAAATAAGCATTTTTTAATTCTCTAGAATAAGGAAATAATTTAATAGCTTTTTGATAATAATTTTTAGCAACTTCTTTTTGATCTAAAAACAAAGCGCTAATATCTGCCATACGAACTAAAGCTTTGGCCTTGACTTCTACATCTCTGGCATATGTATAAACTAAATCATAACTTTCTATTGCTTGAGCAAAGTTACCTGACTCTAAATATGTTCTTGCCTGGTCTAATAACGGTTTAGGATTAAAAGAATAGGCAAAAGTAATACAAGGAATAAACAAGCAAATTAAAGTAAATTTAATTATTTTAGCCATTGCTCAATATGTTGTATTGCCTCTTTAAGATTTAAAGGAGAAAACCAAAAAACATCTTTTTCCTTTTTAAACCATGTTAATTGTCTTTTGGCATAAGCTCTGGTATTTTTCAACCACTTTCTTTGCATTTCTTTAAAGCTAATCTTATTTTCTAAATATTCTATTATCTCTGGAATTCCAATGCCACTAAATCCAGGAAGAGTTTTATCTTTATATTTTACAATTGCTCTTTTTACCTCATCAATTGCTCCCTGTTCTATCATCTTCTCTATTCTCTCAGACAAATAGTCTACTAAAATATTTACATCCATCTTTAATCCAACTTTTAAAAAATTATATTTTTTTTCGCTAGGAGTTTTTTGATGCCATGTAGAAAAAGGCTTGCCTGTTTGCAAATATACTTCTAAAGCCCTTGTAATTCTTTGTTTATCATTTGGATGGATTCTATTAGCATAAACAGAATCTACTTTCTGTAAAAAAGAATAAAGAAAGCCAAGCCCTTTTGTTTCTCTCAAATTTTCTACCTCGTCTCTCACTTCTGAGCTAATTTCAGGAATAGGTGCTAACCCGTATAATAATGCTTTTAGATATAAACCTGTTCCTCCCACTAAAACAGGGAATCTACCTTTTTGTATTTCCTTTTTTATTCTCTCTTTTGCTAAACGCACAAATTCACCAGCAGTAATCTTTTTATCCACTTCTAAAAACCCAAACAAATAGTGTGGGCACTCTTTTTGTTCTTCAAAAGAAGGCTGAGCTGTAACAATAGGAAAATCTTTATAGACCTGTCTGGAATCAAAATTAATAACAGAAATAGGCTTTTTTTTTGCTAGGGCAAGAGCCAAACTAGTTTTTCCTGTTCCAGTTTGGCCTACAATACACAATAATTTAGATTTTGGCATATTTAGCCTTTAATGCTTTTTCTATACTTTTAGGGACCAATCCTTCTACATTTCCACCAAGACTTGCCACCTCTTTAATAATAGTAGAACTAATATATAACCACTTATAATCAGTCATTAAAAACACAGTCTGCACTTCTGGGGAAAGTTTTCTATTCATAAGGGCCATTTGAAATTCATATTCAAAATCAGATACTGCCCTAAGCCCCCTTAAAATAGCGACAGCTTTTTTTTTATTTACATAATCCATTAAAAGACCTTCAAAGGATTCTACTTTTACTTTTGGCTCATTCTTAAAAACTTCTTTAGCTAAGCTTACTCTTTCTTTTAAAGAAAAAAGTGTCTTTTTTGGAGAATTATAGGCTATAGCCAAAATAATTGTATCAAAAATTCTAAGACCTCTTTTTACCAAACTCACATGGCCATTGGTAAGAGGATCAAAAGTTCCAGGATAAACTGCTATTTTTTCCATATAAACACCTTTGTTTGACCAAATAATTTTTCTTTAATAAGTTCAAGAGAAAATAAATCCTGTTCTACACAAAAACTCTTTTCAACCTCTGCTATTAAGACGCCATTAGTTTTTAACAGATTATTTACTAAAATTAAATTCATAATTTCTAAAAGACATTTTTTGGCATAAGGCGGATCAACAAAAATCAAATCAAACTTGACTCTTGAAGGAAAATTCATCAATGCCTTAAAGGCATCTTTACAAATAATCACTGTATTTTCTCTAAGATCTAAATCTAAAGTAGTTCGTTTTAAAGAAGCACAAGCCTTGGGCATTTTCTCCACAAAATAAACTGTTTTTGCCCCCCTACTAAGCGCTTCAAAACCTAAAGCACCACTTCCTGCAAATACATCTAGAACTACCTCATCTCCTCTAAAAAAACCAAGAGATCCTAAAGAAGAAAATAATGATTCTCTCACTCTAGATGTAGCAGGTCTATATCCGGGTCCACTTACAGTAAAAATTTTTCTTCCTTTTAATTTTCCTCCCGTAATCTTTATCACCGAACTAACCTGTTATTTCAAAGGAATTTGAGAATGAACCTTATTTAACATATTTACTATTTGTAAAACCTCTTCTCGCAAATCTGCTTGTTCTGTCCAATCCAAAGAAGCCAAAATTGATTGCTTTTGCTCAAGTTCTTTAACCTTTGATTTAAGCTCATCAAACAAATAGTCCCAATTAATTCTAGGTGTTGCAACTTCAGTATTAACTTCTCCTACAATCTTATCCAAAGAAATCGTACATTCTTCAAGATATTCTGGAATATGGATATCAAAACCATAACGTTCTTTTATAAGACCAGCTAGGATACGCTGTTTTTCTTCCTCACCATGCACTAAAAAAATCTTCATTTTTTTATTTCTAAAGTGACTCAGCCATTCTAAAATTTGACTTTGTCCTGCATGAGAAGAAAATCCATTTATTGTATAAACTTTGGCTCGGACAGCTACTTCCTCACCAAAAATTTTAACACTTTTAGCCCCATCTACTATTTTTCGACCAGTAGTGCCCTTTGCTTGAAAACCTACAAAAACCACAGATGCCCCTGGCTTCCACAAATTATGTTTAAGGTGATGTTTTATTCTCCCAGCATGAGCCATACCACTTGCAGAAATAATAATAGCAGGACCATTCATCTGATTTAAACGCATAGAATCTTGGGAAGTAAGAGAATATTTTAGATTTGGAAACGCTAACGGATTTTCACCATTTTCTATTAAAGATTTTCCAATATCATCAAAATATTTATAATGCTTTTTAAAAACCTCTGTAGCCCTTATAGCTAAAGGACTATCTAAAAATACAGGCATATCAGAAGGAAGTTTTCCATCTTTGTATAAAAAATATAAAGAGAATAAAATCTCTTGGGTTCTTTCTACTGCAAATGCAGGAATAATAACTTTCTCTTTATTTTTATAACTATATAGGATAGCATCAAGAAGTTCATCTCTGCTTTTATCTTCATTTTTATGATCTCTATCTCCATATGTAGACTCAAGAAATAAAAAATCTGCTCTTTCAAAGTAGGTCGGATCATTTACAATCAATTGATGAGGTCTTCCTAAATCTCCAGAGAAAATAAAATCATAATGTTTATCTCCATCTTGAATTGTGACTTTTATAGAAGCAGAACCCAATATATGTCCTGCATCATAAAAAATAAATTCCACTCCTTCAAAAGGAGATACTGGCTTTAAATAATCTACCTTTTCAAAAAGAGGTAAAGTCTTCTCTACATCATCTTGTACATACAAAGGTTCTATTTTATTTTCTTTTCCTTTCCGTGCTCTTTTCTTCTTCTTCCATTCTGTTTCTATTTCTTGAACATGAGCACTATCTTTTAACATTATATCTAATAAATCTGCTGTAGGAGGGGTAAGATATATTTTTCCTTTAAAACCTTCTTTTACCATTTTTGGTAAAAGCCCAGAATGATCTATATGGGCATGAGTAATAATAATAAAATCAAGTTCTGAAGGTTTATATTCAATAGAGTTTAAATTTCTCTTTTCTATTTCTTTATTTCCCTG
Source organism: Desulfonauticus submarinus (assembly GCF_900104045.1). Taxonomy (NCBI): domain Bacteria; kingdom Pseudomonadati; phylum Thermodesulfobacteriota; class Desulfovibrionia; order Desulfovibrionales; family Desulfonauticaceae; genus Desulfonauticus; species Desulfonauticus submarinus. The sequence continues at coordinate 26,603 of NZ_FNIN01000007.1, read as the reverse complement.
ATGCATACCACAATCTATGGCAAATCTTTTACCATTATAAGATAAAATAAAACATGATCCTGTAACTGTTTTAGCTGCACCTAAAAATTTTACTTTCATACTTTCCCCTTCTTTTAAAAGAAAAGGCCAGGAAGCACCTGGCCATTTTTTTAATAAGTATATAAAATTATTTATACTTCTCCATATCCTTAGCGCGTATCTCTGCCCTTTTTATCTTACCACTAATTGTTTTTGGTAATTCTTTTACATACTCGACAATTCTAGGATATTTATAAGGCGCGGTAACCTTTTTTACATGATTTTGAATATCTTTAGTTAATTCTTCTGACGGTTCATACCCACTAGCCAAAACAATAGTTGCTTTTACAGCTTGCCCTCGAACTGGATCAGGAACTCCTGTAACTGCTGCTTCAACAACTGCTGGATGAGTAATCAGAGCACTTTCCACTTCAAATGGGCCTATCCTATAGCCAGAACTTTTTATCAAATCATCAACTCTTCCTAAAAACCAAAAATATCCATCTTCATCCATCCATGCCTTATCTCCGGTATGATAAACCCCGTCTTTTATTACTTTTGCAGTTTTATCTGGCTCATCCATATATCCCAAAAACAATCCTACTGGACGACCATCTTTTAAGCGAACGCATATTTCTCCCTCTTCTCCTGGCAAGACCTCTTCTCCCTCATCATTTAAAAGAACTATATCCCAACCAGGAGTAGGTTTACCAATGGAGCCTGGTTTTGGTTTCATAAATGGAAAAGTTGCTATCTGCAAAGTAGTTTCTGTTTGCCCATAACCTTCATAAAGAGGAATACCCAAAGCACTTTTCCATGCTTCAAATACACTTTCGTTTAACAGTTCGCCAGCAGTAGTACAATGTCTAAGACTACTTAAATCATATTTGGTTAAATCTTCTCTAACCAAAAAACGATATACTGTAGGAGGAGCACAAAAAGTACTAATTTTATGCTCACTTATAACACCTAATAAATCAGAAGGGCTAAATTTTCCCCTAAAATCATAAACAAAAACTATTGCCCCTGACATCCACTGTCCATAAAATTTACCCCAAACAGCTTTTCCCCAACCTGTATCTGCTACAGTAAGATGAATATCTCCTGGCTCAAGATCATGCCAATACATTCCTGTCACCAAATGCCCTAAAGGATAGTTATGGTCATGTTCTACCATTTTAGGAAGCCCAGTTGTGCCAGAGGAAAAGAATATAAGTAAGGTGTCGTTTCCTCCCACTTTAGAGGATGGAGAAAAATTTTCACTTTCTTTGGCAACAATCTCATCTAATTCTTTCCATGTACTATTAGGCGCATTTCCTGCTACTATAAAAATATCTAAACTTGGACATTCAGATTTAATCTCATCTATTCTAGCAGTAATACTTTCATCTACAACTACTGCCTTAATCTTAGCAAAATTAACTCTAAAAGATATATCTTTAGCTGTAAGTAAAGCAGGAGAGGGAACTGCAACTGCTCCCAATTTATGCAAAGCTAACATTGTTGTCCAAAACTCTACTCTTCTATATAAAACGATCATTACTCGATCGCCTTTTTTTAAACCTTGCTTTGCCAAGGCATTGGCTAACTTAGACGATTCTCTTGCAAAATAAGCATAACTATATTCCCGTCTTACTTTAGCATCATCCACATGAATCATAGCAATTTCATCTTGCTTTTCTTTAGCCAACTTATCCATCACATCAAAAGCAAAATTAAAATTTTCAGGGATCTCTAAATTAAAACCACTTCTAAACTCTTCATAACTAGAAAATTTTTGTTTTAAAAACATCTTCTCTCTCCCCCTAATAAACATAAAAATTTCAGCTCATTTAGTTAAATTATAACATCTAAAAATTCAGCTTCACCGTCTAACCCTCGCAGAGCATGAGGCGTTCTAGAGGAAAAATACAAGCTATCTCCAGGCTCTAAAATCAAAACATCATCGCCTAATCTTATTTCTAATTTTCCTTTAAGCATATAAATAAATTCCTGTCCTGAATGCTCATTAAAAGTAATATCTTCTTCTTTTTTAGGTGGAACTTTTACAATAAAAGGTTCCATTTTTCGGCCACTAAACTTATATGCCAAACTCTTATAATCATAATCTTTACGTCTCTCTACACTTAAGCCTTTTCCTTTTCTTACTAAGGCATAAGTATGTAAGTGTGCTTCTTTGCCAGCAATTAAAACAGTTAAATCAACCCCACATGCTTTAGCCACTTCAAATAAATAGCTTACAGGAATTTCCTTTTTGCCAGATTCATAGGCTTCTACTTCTTCTACCTTAACTCCCACTTTGCTAGCCAATTCCTGAGCGCTCATTTCTAAAGCATCTCTTAGCCCTTTCAGGCGCTTGGCTATCTCTACATAAGGCGGTGTACTCATTAGACACTCCTTTTTAAATATTTAATCCCTAATTTAAACGCCTCTTCTAAACTTGTTAAAGAGGCAACCCCCTTGCCTACAAGATCATAGGCTGTGCCATGATCCACAGAACATCTTAAAATAGGAAGTCCTAAAGTTATATTCACACTTTGCCCAAAATGCAAAAGTTTTAAAGGACCTAATCCTTGATCATGATACATTGCCAAAACTACATTATAATCTCCATGTTTTGCTCTATAAAAAAGCGTATCAGCAGGAAAAGGTCCATCACAAGGTATTCCTTTATTTCTTGCTTCTTTAATAGCAGGTTTTATAATTTCTATTTCTTCTCTACCTATTTTCCCTTGCTCTCCTGCATGAGGATTTAAGCCACACACTCCGATTAATACATCCTTATTAAACATCTGCTGAAATTGAAAAGTAAGGCTTAAGCATCGAATAATCCTATCTATAGTTATTAAAGAGGGAACTAGACTTAAAGGTGGGTGGGTGGTAACCAAGCTTACTCCAAAGGAAGGACTCCAAAAATGCATACACACTCTTTCAAAAGGCACATTAAAGGCACTCGCCAAAAACTCTGTATGCCCTGCAAAATTAAACCCTGCTTCTTGCAAAGTGGCCTTATTTAAAGGACCTGTAATTAAAACAGATCGTTTATCTATTTTTAAATAATCACAAACTAATTCAAGACTTTTGCCAGCAACAAACCCTCCTTCAACACTAGGTTCTCCCAACCTAAGATTGATTCCAGATAAGCCCTTAGGTTCAACACAAAAAATCCCTTTTTCTCTCTTTTCAATTGAATCTACTCTTTGCCAAAATTTTTTAATTTTATTTTTTTTACAATACAAAGCTAAAACTTCTTCTACTCCAACAATAACTAATGGATACTCAACTCTATTTTTTCTACAAAATCGAACAATTAGTTCAGGTCCTATGCCGCACGGATCGCCCATTGTATAAATTAACACTTAATATCCTCACTAATTTTCATTTTATAACAAAAATCTTGCAAAATTTTAGCATGGTCAAATACCAAATTAGGCAACTGATTTAAAGAAAAAATTCTAGCTTTATCTGCATCATCTCCTGCCTTAAGCTGAGATAAATCTAAAGGAATGCCTACAAACACTGTACTTAAAGTGTGAAATCTAGGATCTCTTTTAGGATCAGAATACACACCCAATAAATAAAGTAAACTAACATCTAGCCCTGTTTCTTCTTTTACCTCTCTTAATGCAGCAGATTCTACACTTTCCCCATAATCTACAAAACCACCAGGCAAAGCCCAACCAAAAGGCTTATTTTTTCTTTTTATCAAAACAACAGAAAACGGAGGGACAAAAGTTACCACATCTACAGTAGGGAACGGATTTCTATAAGTTTCTATTACTTGCCCACAGTTAGAACATTTCTTAATATATTTCACAACATACCCCCTTAAAATAAAAAAACTAAATTATATGCTTAATTTAGAATGCGCTTTGTTCAATTTAATATTACATATTTTTTTTAATGCTCGACTTTTAATATATCAAGATTAAAACTTGTTTTTAGATAGGTCAAAACATCAATTATGGATTTAAAAACATCTAAAATTCTTATTATCCATCATGGAGCATTGGGTGATTTTGTTTTATCTCTTCCTGCTCTAATAAGTCTAAAATATTTTTTTCAAAAAAATCATATCTTATACTTAGATACCAAAGATAAACATATTTTTTGGCAACAAATTTTAGGCTTTCACAAAAGCACTTTGAAGCAAGATCAAGGTATTTTCAAACTATATTCTTTAAATAAATGGCCTTCTGAACTTGGAGATACACATGTCTTTTGGTTTAAAATCCAACAAAACCCTACTCTTGAAATAAAACACAAAAACATCACCTATATTTATTTGGTACACAAACAAAAATCCTTACCTGTACAATCATTTTTACGCCATCAGTTTTTAAATCTTAATATCCCCTGGCTAGAAAATTGGAAAACACTTCTTCCTTTACCTACTAAATCTCCTCAAAACATACTAATTTTCCCTGGCTCTGGACATAAAGCCAAAAATTGGCCTCTTTGTTTTTTTACTCAAGTTGCTTCTCATTTAAATAAGATATATCCTTTATCCTTTATACTTGGACCTGCTGAACATCTAATAAAATCTCTTCCTTTCCCTACTCTGCAATTAACAAATACCCAAGAACTAGTCCAAGAACTTTCTAAGGCCATTTTTGTACTTGGAAATGACTCAGGCCCCATGCACTTAGCATCTTTAATGAACATAAGAGGCATCTGTTTATTTGGTCCTACAGATCCTACTATCTGGAAACCGCCACACCTTGAAATAATCTCTTCCCCTTTGCCCTGCTCCCCTTGCTCTAAAACCGCTCAAATATTTTGTTCTAAGCTTACTTGTATGAAAAAAATCTCCCCTAGCCTCGTTTTGAAACAAAGCCTAAACCTTCTGAAAAAACAAAACCAGGCCCTGTGAAAACCACAAGGCCTGGCTCTGTCAAAAGGAGGAACGTATATATTAACTTTTAGCAAAGAATATACCAAAACAAAAAAAACACATTAAATAAGAGATTACAAGAAAAAAAGATACTTTTTAATCTAAAAAAAGTTTAAAATTTTGAACCCTAATATTCAAAACTATCAAATACAGGTAAAACAAAGTTCAAAATTTTAAACTTTTTGCCAATAGGCAAAAATTTCTTCTTTAGAAATAGCTCCTAAGCGTAAAAATAAAAGATGATTTTTTTCTGCCTTTATAATGGTAGAAGGAGCATTAAGAGGGTAAGAATAAGAGCTTCTAAAGACAAAATCCACGCCTTTTATAAGAAAAGGATCAATCTCTTCAAACTTTTTTGGCGATTTTTTGCCACTTAAATTTGCACTTGTGGCTACTAGAGGAATCTTAGCCTCTAAACATAAATTAGCCAACTCAGAATGAGAGGTAACTCTTATACAGACTTCATTATATTCATTTTTTATCCCAGGCTTCACAAAGTCAGCTAAAGAAGTAGTAACAACAGAAAGAGGACCAGGCCAAAAGTGGGCAACTAAATTTAACATTTTTTGAGAAAGGTTAACATGCTCTAATACTTGTTCTAAACTACCAGCTACCAGAGGAAGTGGTTTTATGTTCGGACGTTTTTTTAAAAAAAATATCTTTTGAACCGCACTTTGCGAAAACGGATTGCAAGTAAGCCCCCATAAAGTTTCGGTGGGGATAAGCCCTATTTTATCCTGATTTAACAGACAAGCAATGGATTTTAAGTCGAACAATTGTTTCATTTGGCAAGATAATTGCTTTTTAAGATAAAAAACAATACCATTAGGTAAAAATTACCTATAAGGAGTATTCCATGAAAATTCATGGGGAGTATACTAAACAATTAAATCCAGAGAATAAAGTAAACAAGCCCAACTCTTCTAAACACGATTTTAAGTTATTTCTAGAAAAAGAGCTTACCACTTCCTCTACTAACACAAAAATTACTTCCAATACCGCAACAAATGTTGCGTCACCCTTACCTTTAAACTTACAACCTTCTAACCTTGAGTTAAACTTTATGCAAGAAGTAGATAATCTCTTAACCTTATGGGAAAATTATTCTCAAAGCCTTACCTCTGATGGCACCACGTTAAAGGACGTTTACGCCTTGCTCAAAAAGATTCAAGATAAAATTCAAGGAGTAAAACAAAATCCTTTTTTCTCCAAACAACCTGAGCATATCCAAAACATCTTAAAAGAGGTAGAAATAATGGCCACTACTGAAGAGATAAAAATTAATCGCGGAGACTACTTGTAAAGTTTTTCTAAAAAACTGTTTTAAACAAAAAAATTGCCAAAGCATATACATCTCTAAAAGACAAAGTGGCTTATATTATTTTAATTCGAGGAGAGGCGTATAAAAAGGTCCTTGAGGTGTGAGTTTTGATTGCCAGAGGACTAATTTTTTAAGTTTTAATTGTGGCCATTCAAATTTATTTAAAGCTTGTTGAAAATTTTTCCACGGATCAGAAGGTTCAAAAAATTTTACTCTAGCAAGAGTTAGGTGCGGAATATATTCTCTTTTTTCTCGCTCAAAACCAAGGTCAAAACAAATTCCATCTATTTTAGAAAAATAATCCTTTAACTCTAATTCCTCTTGAAAACCAATCCACACAACCCTTACTTTTCTCTGACTGTAAAAAAAACCTATTTTTTTTACCTGTAGCTTAAAAGGCATAAATTCAATTTTTAAAAGTTCTTGTTTTAACTTTTCCACTACATTCTCTTCTACCTCTCCTAAAAACTTTAAGGTAAGATGATAGTTACCTTTTTTAATCCAACTTAAACGAGATTTAAATTTATTCTTCCAATTACCAAGTTGGTCAACAACAGCCTGCTCAAAATCTTTATCAATTGGTAATCCCAAAAACACCCTCATCATTTACTCCTACTTGTTTTATTTAATTATTCAATCTTATACATTTATTCTGGATTTCTCACAATTCAAAAGATTAAAATTATTTACTCAAATAAAACAATCATAAAAGATTAGTAATGAGTTCAGTTAAGGCTGCCTTAACACTTTGTTCTTTTATTTCTATTCTAGAACCAGTAAAAAAATATTTTTTAACCCATACTTTTTCTTTTATCCAAAACCCTTGAAACACTGTTCCTACAGGTTTTAAAAGACTTCCCCCTCCTGGCCCAGCAATTCCAGAGATAGAAATTCCTACCTCGGTATTAAAAAGCCTAACAAGTCCTTCAACCATTTGAAGAACACATTGTTTACTAACAGCTCCATATCTCTGTAAAATATTTTCTTCCACATTCAACAACTTTCTCTTAATCTCATTAGAATACGCAATAATGCCTCCCTTAAACCACTCAGAACTTCCAGGACAATTAGTAAGTAAATTGCTTAACAAGCCTCCTGTACAGGATTCAGCAACACTCAAAAAATAATTTTTCTTAACTAGTAACTCAGCTAAGTTCAAAGTATCGACTAAACAATCACTATTCATTTCTCCACCCATATACATTACTTATCTAACTTAATTCCCAGCCTTTTCATAATTTTTTGCAAGCTAACCCTTTCTATTCCACTAATTCTAGCAGCTTCTGATATATTTCCTCCTGTTATTTGTAAGACTTTTTTAAAATAGCTTCTAGTAAAATTATCTAAAATTTGCTTCTTATATGTTTTATAAGGAATTATATTTTCTTGAGAGTATATATTATCATCTAACTCTACTAAATTAACACTTTTTAACTCTATCTTATTACCAGGACTAAAAACTACAAGCCGTCTCACAAAATTTTGTAATTCCCTAACATTTCCTGGCCATTCTTTTGATGATAAATAAGCTAAAACTTCTGGGCTAATCTCTTTTTCTAACAACCCTAATTCTTTACAAGTAATTCCTACAAAATAAGAAACTAACAATGGTATATCTTCTCTTCTCTCTCTTAAAGAGGGAACCTTTATTTCTAAGACGTTTAAACGATAAAATAAATCTTCTCTAAATAAACCTTTTGCAATTTTTGTCTCTAAATCTTGATTAGTAGTAGCAAGGATTCTTACATCGCATTTAATACTAGTATTAGATCCAACAGGCCGAATTTCTTTTTCTTGAAGAACTCTTAATAACTTTGCCTGCACCTCTAAACTTATATCGCCTATTTCATCTAATAAAATAGTTCCTCCATCAGCTTTTTTAAAAAGACCATCTCTACTATTATTAGCCCCTGTAAAAGCCCCTTTTTTATGACCAAAAAGCTCACTTTCTAAAAGAGTCTCTGGAATAGCAGGACAATTTACACTAACAAGAGGCTTATGTTTTCTCCTACTTAGCTGATGAATTTTTTTCGCAACTAACTCTTTTCCTGTGCCAGACTCTCCTCTGATCAAGACAGTAAAGTCTGTATTTGCTACAGCGATAATCTTTTCTTTTAATCGCTGCATAATCAAAGTTTCGCCAACCAGTTCTTTGGCAAAACAAGATGCAATTAATTTTTGTTTTAATCTTTTATTTTCTTCTAAAATCTTAACTCGTTCTAAGACCTTACTTAAAACTAACCTTAACTGTTCTAAAGAAACAGGCTTTGTTAAAAAATCATAGGCGCCTATTTTTACCGCTTCTACAGCACTTTCTATGCTTCCATAGGCAGTTAATATAATAGAAGTTATATCTGGATTTATTTTTTGAACTTTTTTAATAAGTTCTATTCCATTCAATCCAGGCATTCTTAAATCTGTAAGTAGAATTTTAATTTCATCTCTATTTATAATATCTAAAGCTTGTTCTCCTGAATAAGATTTTATACACTGACACGGAAAATTTTTTTCTATAATTCTAGCCAAGCCATCTACAAAATCTTTTTCGTCATCAACTAACAACATCTCTAATTTATCCATTATATTTCTACTCCTTTTATTCTATTGCCAAGGAAGAAAAATTCTAAAAACAGCACCATTTTCATTAAATACTTCTATCTTCCCACCTAACTCTTCTACTAAGCCATATACTACCGCTAAGCCTAGACCTGTACCTTTACCAACTTCTTTGGTAGTAAAAAAGGGATCAAAGATAGAATCCCTTATATCCTCTGGAATACCTGGACCATTATCTCTTACTTCTAAAACAATTTCTCTATCTAGCTTGGATAAACTTACTTTAACAGCTCCATTTTCTTGATTATCTAAAGCATCAAATGCATTTAAAATTAAATTAGTGAAAATCTGCTCTAACAAACTACTATCGTAATTCAACAAAGGTAAATTAGAATCTAATTTTAACTCAAAATTTATACCTTTTTTCTTTGCTTGAACCTCAAATACTGCCTGTATATTTTTTGCCAGTTCTTCTAAGTTACATATGCCAAAAGAAGATTTTGGCCTTGCAAAATTAAGCAAATCGCCTAGTATTTTCTGCGCTTGAGTTGCATGTTTCTTTATTATCTCTAAATCTCTTTTTCCTTGCTCTGATTTTACGTTTTCCTGAAGTAAATCCACATAACACAAAATAACTCCCAAAGGGTTATTAATTTCATGAGCCAATCCTGCGGCTAACTTACCTACAGCAGATAATTTTTCTGTCCTTCTGATCTGCTCTAACATTTTCTTTTCTCCAGTTACATCTCTTACATAAATAATAAGTCGTTTCATTCCTTGAGGAGGAGCGTAAAGTGGATATATTCTTACTGCAAACCATCGTTCTTTTGTCTGCCATTCTATTCTACATGGAGTATCTTGTTCTAAGCATTTTGCGATAATTTCTTTATGTTTTGTTATAGAGATAAAGTCTTTTAAAAAATTAAATTGAAACTCTTTATTTAATATATTTGCCGCCTTATTTTGCATTATAAAGTCACCATTTTCTTCAATTAAAAACAAAGGATCAGAAATTCCATCAAAAAGAGATTGTAAAATATCGTATTGATAAATAAGCTCATTTATTGACTGAATGCTCTCTAAAGCAATGCCCATCTGCTTTCCTATAGCTATAAGAATATGCTCATTTTTTAGAGCATATTTATTCTCAGGCAAAGCTAGGCATCCCCATATTCTATCCTGGGAATAAACCAGGACATAAATGAATCCATCTCTAGCAAGAATTTTATTTTGTTTGACCTCATTAATATAACTCCTTGGAACATCCACAGCATTGAAGTCTTTTGGCCAAATAAATTTTCTATTAGAAAAAGTAGAACAAACATATATAGCATAATTTAGGTCTAAACGTTTAACTATCAACTCAAGAGTTTTAGTAATAAGACTCTCACTTGTTTTATATCTTGTAATTAAATCAACTAAATTTACTAATAAATTTATATCTTTTTTCCTAGAAATAACTTCTTCTTGTAACTCTTTTGTTCTTTCTTCAACCATTGCTTCTAAATTTGTTGCATATTCTTTTAACTTAATTCTTGCATTATATAAGTGCTTGGCCAATTCTTCCATTCCAAGCACTAGTTCTTCTATTTCATCTTTAGTATGTAATTTATCCAACAAATTTAACTCTGCTGGTTCTGAAAAATGTTTCCTAAAAATAGAAGTCAACTTTTTAAAATTTAATACCACAAGTTGTCGAAAATAAATTGAAATTAAACCAAAAAAAACAAAAAACATAGAAGAATAAACAGCAATATATCCGACAGTTGCTTCTTTTATTTGCTTTACTGCTGCTTCTATAGGAAAGCCAACTATTACTGCCCCTCCTACTTCATTAAGTTTATGAAAAAATCCTCTTTTAGATCCATATTTTAAAATAAGTTCTTTTGGAGCATTTTTAGGATTTCCATGACAATGAAGACACTCTTTTTTAAAAACAACTGGTCTTGCTGAAAGATAAAACTCTTTGCCCTTAATTTTCTTAAATCCTTCAAAATGAGTTGAGTTTCGCTTTTTAAAAAAAACAATAATCTCCTTTTCTAAATTATTAGGATTATAAAGAGGATTTCTTGCATTAAAGGCAACTCGACGATAGTAAATAGTGGTATGTTTAGAAAGCCTTTCCATAACCTTGCGAGAAATATAAGAAGAAGACATAGCCTCAAGGATAAACTTATCTGCAGGTAAATTTTTAAACATTGCTGGACGCAAGACATCTCTTACATATCCTTGAACAGCATTGGCTTCTCGTAAGATTAAATTAGCTTTATCACTTATTTCTGAAACCAAAAGACTCTTCATATGAAAGTACAAGGTACTTATAAAAAAAATGCCACTTAAAAGACAAACAAGACCTACACCTAAGAAAAATTTACTTTGCAAACTAAGTTTGGCCATAATTTCACCCAAAAAATTTTTCTAAAAATAACCTTAAAATTAAATTTCTTCCAATATTTTTTATATAAAATTTTATCTAGCTGATTTTTCTAAATTTAAGGTTTTCTAACTTTTAATAATTGCACAAAATTAGCAAAAAAAAAGCGAGGGAAATCCCTCGCTTTTTTCAAACCAAAGATAAAACCTTTACTTTACAAATTGAGCAATATTTGGAATCTCCATTCCATGATGGAAAAGATAAGCTACAATAATAGCTACAGGAATAATAAATAAGAACAAACCTACAAAATATACCCAAACCATCTTGCCAAATTGACACTCTTTAAGTTTCTTAAAATCTGTAATAATCCCAAGACTCATAAAAGTAAGCATAAAGAACAACTTTCTCATACCTTTTTCTACAGGCACAACTCCAGCTTTAATAGATTTAAGCAAACTTGCCCCTTCTGGAGCTCCAGCATGTCCTGGGCCAAAAAATATGGCTAACAATAACAACCAAGCAACAAAATAACCAATAACAAATTTTGGAAAACGATGCCAAATTTCAGAGGGTGGGACATATTCTCCTGGACGACGTTCAATTTTATATACCCAGACCATTGCTAAAACAAATGCCCAAATACCAATAAATACATCTATCCAAACTTTAGTCATAACTGCACTAGCAGTAATAATACCTTCAGGCCAAACTACTTGACCATTGGTCTCATTTTGAATCTTACTTCTTAAAAATACATCTAAAAGTTCACCAGAAGCTGCATCCGCACCATCTGTTTTTACAGAAAGACCTAAAGCTGCACCACCAACTAAAGGATCACTTGTTCCTGGCCATACATGAGTAAAAAATCCAGGCAATACAATAAGTTCAATTACTGCCCAAACAACAACTAAAGCGGAAACCATAATAGATACCACGGGTTTTGCTCTTACAGCACCACCTGTGGCAACAGCAGCAGAAACACCACAAATTGATATACCAGATCCTAAGACAGCAGCTGTTTTTCTGGGTAATTTAAAAATTCTTCTGGAAATAGTATAAATTCCTGGCCAGAAAATCATGTAAGCCACAATTGTAGCAGCAGCACCAGCAATAAATAAATCTAAGGTTAAGTCTGTAGCCACTTTTCCTAATTTATGAGAAAATCCTGCTAACTTTATAGGCAAATAGCCCAACTTTGCTCCAAGATAAACAATAGCGGTTTTAATATACCACTCTGGCTTAGCTGCCTCTGTAAGATAATTAGCAAGCCCTTTAAAAAAATTACCAATAATTAATCCTACAATTAAGGCTAAAATAAAAGATGCTCCACCACCCAAAGAAAGAGCAAAATTAAGACCATATTTATGCCAATCAACTTTAGTGGCAGCAAAAAAAGCATGATGTCCAACAAACCAAGTGGCAATGGTTAAAAAGAAAATAATTGTCCAGCCACCAATAAACTTCTTTATATTCCATTTCATGCATTTAGCACCAATAGTGGTGGCAACGCCAAAAATTACATAAGTCCAAATAATAGACCACCAACCAAGCCCTTTATAAAAATCTTTAGCAGTTAAACTATACTTTTTACCCAAGGCATAAAAGGCATGGCTAATAGCCCCCTTACCTTCTGGTGGTGGGCTAAATACCCATTTTGTCGGATAAGTAACCCAACCAACTAAATCTATACCCCAAATATTTAAAAGAGATAAAAAGAAAAATCCTAATCCTAGCCATACAGCCCACCAATCCTCTTGGGTGAGCATGCCTGTATACCACTTTCTATTAGATAAGTCTGTCATCTATCCCACCTCCTCTGAACTTAGTTTTCTATAATCAATACTCGATTAAAATAATGCTGCATATACTGCCTCATCCATTCAGGAATAACAGCTGTATTAAAATACATCCATACTTTAAGCCTCTGTCCCTTGCCTACCCTTCCACTTTTCAATACATAATCCCTAATTTGATCGTCCATCTCTTCTAAACTAGTACCTCTAAATTCCTTGTCTTGATCAAAAGCAATCCATTCTTTTCCATCATGTACCACAGTAAGTTCCACAACAACGTCCCCCTTAAAAAATTAATGTAAAATCGAAGAAGGAACAAACCATAAACCAATTAACAACACCACAACCGCTATAGCAAAAGACCATAATACCAACTTCGTTTCAATTGGCTCCCAAGGCTCAGCTCCTTCTAACACATCGTGGGCTTCTAACGAATCAATACTCAAAGAACTTTCTGTTTTGCATTGTTTTTTGTCTTCAGCCATAAAAACACCTCCTTTTTTATTTTTTAAATAAACCTTCAACCCTCCTACAAATTTAGTGCCATTTTTCACAATACTGTAACATACTAATATTGTTATACTTTTTTAAAAAACCACATCTATACTGCTAACTTAAGTTAGCAGTAATTAATTAAAAGGATACACTCTTTTTCTAGTTGACTTGAATACTTTTTTGTAATACTTCACACTTATCATTTACAAAATATAAAAGGAGGTTACTGTTTATGCGTTTAGTAAAATTTTTTCTAATCTTAATGTTACTAACTTTACCACTTACGGCTTATGCCCATTTTGGGTTCTTATTGCCTCAAAAATCTATGATTACTCCTGAAGCAAAGACAATTGAGCTTATGTTGGCCTTTATTCATCCTATGGAAATGAAGGGAATGGAGTTAGTTAAACCTGAAAAATTTGGAGTAAAGGTAGGAGACAAAATAATTGATTTAAGAAAAAACTTAAACAAGATTAGTTTCTTAGGACATACTGCATGGAAGACTAGTTTTAAATTCAAAAGACCTGGAGTATATCAATTTTTTATGAAACCAACACCTTACTTTGAACCTGCAGAAGATAAATATATCATCCACTATACTAAAACATTTGTAGCCGCATTTGGCGATGAAGAAGGTTGGGATAATCCTATTGGTTTAAAAACAGAGATCATCCCTTTAACCAGACCTTTTGGACTTTATGCTGGTAATACCTTTCAAGGTAAAGTTTTGGTAAACGGCAAACCTGCTGCTAATTGTGATGTAGAAGTAGAATTTTTTAATCAAAAAGGCTTAACTCCTCCAGGAGAGTATTATATTACTCAAGTAGTAAAAACTGACCAAAATGGAATATTCACTTATACTCCACCTGCAGCTGGGTGGTGGGGATTTGCTGGCTTAAATACTGCTGACTTTACATTACCCTATAAAGGCAAGCAAAAAGAAGTAGAATTGGGTGCCGTGTTATGGTTATATTTCGCCCCCTGGCCTAGCAAATAAATACACATTAGGAAGAATGGGCTATAATTATAGCCCATTCTTACACTTTTAATTTTTTAAATTTAATTTTAGATAAAAAACACTTCTTTAACATCTCAAACTAAATAAGGAAGTAGATATGCACATCTCAGAAGGAGTTTTAAGTCTACCAGTTTTAATTACAGGATGGGGAATTACAGGTATTGGCTTAGCAATTGCTTTAAAAAAATTATCCCCCAATGAAGTTCCCAAAATGGGTATTCTAGCGGCTGTATTTTTTGTAGCTTCCTTAATCCATATACCCATAGGCCCTTCAAGTGCCCATCTACTTTTAAATGGATTAGTAGGCATTTTATTAGGAATACTGGCCTTACCTACTCTTTTTATAGGTCTTCTTCTTCAAGCCCTTTTGTTTCAATTTGGCGGAATAACCACTCTAGGGGCAAATACAGCTATTATGGGACTTCCTGCTGTTATGGCAGGAATTTTATTTAAACTAAAACCTAAGCCTCTATGGGGAGGAATACTCGCAGGACTGACAGTACTTACAAGTGCTGTCTTAGCAGGTATTAGCTTAGGAGGTTCAGGAGAGGAATTCATTTCTGTAGCAAAACTTTTAGTATTAGCCCACATTCCTATTGCAGGAATAGAAGCAGTTATTTCCTATTTTATTGTAGTTTTTATTTTAAAAACCAAGCCAGAATTATTAGAACAATAATAAGTCTCGACTTTTTTATTTTTTAACTAATTTCTTAAGCTTATTGTTAAAATCTCTTTGAAGAAATTTTAGGGGTAATCAAAATGAAAAAGATAAATATTTTTTTAACATTCATTCTTATCTTTGGGATATGGGGAACATTATCCAAATCATCTGCCCATAGGGTAAATATTTTCTGTTGGGTAGAAGGACAAAAAATCTATTGTGAGTCCAAATATCCTTCTGGAGAAAAGGTAAAAAAAGGTACAGTAAATATAAAAGACCTAACCACAGGAAAAATAATAGCTTCAAAAACCACTGACAACAAGGGAAAAGTAGATTTTGATTTACCTAAACAAGTATTTACTAATAAACATGACTTAGAGGCTGAAATTCTTGCAGGAATGGGACACAGAAATACATGGAAAATACCTTTTAAAGAACTTCAAGAACAAAATGATATAAAAACTCCTTCTGCTACCTCTAAAACTTCTACTTCTTCAAGTAGTGTTCTTCCTTGGGATACTACTATTCCAGCTAACTCAAAAAATCTTTCAGCTAATTCTCCATCTTGTGAAGAAATAGAACAAATCATAGACAAAGTTTTAACTAAAAGACTAAACCCAATAATGGAAAAATTAACCCTTCTCCAAGAGAAAAAAATAACTTTGCAAGATATTTTTTCTGGCATTGGTTATATTTTTGGATTAATGGGAATAGCTCTATACTTTATGAGCAAAAACAAAAATGAGTAGCGAAGAAACCCATTTAAACTTATGGAACAAAATAGACCCTCGAATAAAAATAATTTGGGCAGTAATATTTTCCTTTTATATTGCTGCCCAAAAAGATATTTTTACTCTCTGCTTAAGTTTGTTTTTTGCGCTTATTAGTATAGGATTAGCTGGCCTTAGTATAAAAGATACTTTAAAAAAATTAAAACCAGTTAATGCCTTTGTTTTATTTTTTTGGTTAATTTTACCTTTTACTATTTATGGACCAACCTTTATACAAATAGGCTGGTTTAAAATTTCAAAGCCAGCGTTTTCTCTTTGTCTTATGTTAAGCATTAAAGCTAATACTTTAATGCTCTTATTTTTTTCTTTTATCTTAAGTTTACCTATTTCTACCTTAGGATATGCCTTACAAGAATTAAAAGTTTCAGGTAAATTAGTTTATCTTTTTCTTTTTGCTTACCGTTACCTTTTCCTGTTAAAAGAAGAAAAGGATAAACTTTTTCGTTCCTTAAAAGTAAAAGGGTTTAAACCTAAAACAAATCTATTTACTTATAAAACCTACGCCTATCTAGTAGGTCTTATTATCTTGCGAGCTTACGATAAAGGAGATAGAGTACACAAAGCTCTTGTGTTAAGAGGATTTAAAGGCAAGTTTTACAGCCTTTATCCCTATAAGCTAGGTTTAAAAGATATATACTTTTCCTTTATAAACCTTGTAATATTTACCTTACTTCTATGGCAAGGACGGTACTTATAAAGTGTGTAACTCTTTAATCCAACTAAAAAATGTCTCCTTTGGCTACAAAAAAACAGAACTTATCTTAGAAAAAATTAATTTTTGCCTTCAAAAAAATGAAAAAATAGGCTTAATTGGGCCAAATGGAAGTGGAAAAACCACTCTTGTATTTTTAATGGTGGGATTACTTCTTCCTTTAGAAGGAGAAATTATTCTTTTTGGTAAAAAATGTATAAAAGAAAAAGATTTCCAACAAATAAGACCCAAAATAGGGTTTGTTTTTCAAAATGCAGATGATCAATTAATATTTCCTACAGTACTTGAAGATGTTGCTTTTGGACCTTTAAATCTGGGATTTAAGCCCCAAAAAGCTCTAAAAATAGCTCAAAAAACTTTAGAAAAATTAGGTATAGCTGATCTCGGACCAAGAAATATTTTTAATCTCTCAGGTGGAGAAAAAAAACTGGTTTCCATTGCCACAGTCCTTTCTATGTCCCCCCAAGTACTTATCTTAGACGAACCAACTACTGGTTTAGATGAACATTCTAGATCTAAGCTTATCGAAATTTTGAAAAAATTAGACATTGCTTATATTATTATTTCTCACGATTATGATTTCTTAGCCAGAATTACAAAAAAACAATATATTCTACGAGACAAACAAGTTATATACGATCCTACCATTGTCCTCCACAAGCACGAACACGCCCATCCTTTGGGATACATTCCTCATAGACATGAAAACAAATAGGGGGCAAAGTCTCTGCCCCCTATTTTATAGTTCGATTACATAAAAATCTCTTTATCCTAAAATCTATTCCACATCTAAAACCAAGTCACCATCTTTCACTTTTACTACTACCTTATCTCCTTCCATTACCTTACCACCAATAATTGCCTTAGCCAGTTTTGTTTCCACATTATGAATAAGATAGCGTTTCAATGGTCTTGCTCCATACACAGGATCATAAGCCTCTCTGGCAATTAATTCTTTGGCTTCTGGAGTAAGTTCTAAACTAATCTTTTTCTCTTTCAACCTTTCCCTTAAATCATCTAATAATAGCTCTATAATCTGCTTAATCTCTTCTAACAACAATGGTTTAAACAAGACAATCTCATCAATACGATTTAAAAACTCTGGCCTAAAATGACTTTTTACCACATTCATTACTTGTTCTTCTACTCCAGGTTTTAGTTGACCATCTGGAGTAATACCGTCCAATAAATATTGTGCTCCAAGGTTAGAGGTCATAATTATAATAGTATTTTTAAAATCAACTATCCTTCCATGACT
This sequence comes from Desulfonauticus submarinus, assembly GCF_900104045.1. NCBI lineage: Bacteria > Pseudomonadati > Thermodesulfobacteriota > Desulfovibrionia > Desulfovibrionales > Desulfonauticaceae > Desulfonauticus > Desulfonauticus submarinus. The sequence goes on along the minus strand of NZ_FNIN01000007.1, from coordinate 8,709 downwards.
GTCTGTAAGCCTTCCATCATCTAAAATCTGAAGTAAAATATTAAAGACATCAGGATGTGCTTTTTCCACTTCATCAAAAAGTATTACTGAATATGGTTTTCTACGCACAGCTTCAGTAAGTTGTCCTCCCTCTTCATATCCTACATATCCAGGAGGAGCTCCAATAAGTCGCGCTACTGTATGCTTTTCCATATATTCAGACATATCTAAACGAATCATATTCTCTTCTGTATCAAATAATGTTCTAGCCAAAGTTTTACAAAGCTCAGTTTTACCAACACCTGTGGGTCCAAGAAATAAAAATGAACCTATGGGCCTACGAGGATCTTTTAACCCTGATCGCGCTCTAATAACTGCATCTGCTACAGCCCTTACTGCTTCATCTTGACCAATAACCCGTTTATGTAAAACGTCCTCTAATTTTAAAAGTTTTTCCCGCTCTGATTCCATAAGTTTTGTAACAGGAATACCTGTCCATTTAGAAACAATCTCTGCAATATCATCAGGACCTACTTCTTCTTTAAGTAAAGTTTTGCCTTCGCTTTGCTTTTTAAGTTCTTCTTCTTTTTGGGCAAGTTCTTGTTCTAATTGGGTTAATTTTCCATAGCGAAGTTCAGCAGCTTTGTTTAAATCATAAGCTCGCTCTGCAGCTTCTATCTCTAATCTTGTTTTTTCTATTTCCTCTTTAAGCTTTCTTAAAGCATTAATTGCTTCTTTTTCTTTTTCCCATTGAGCCATTAAAGTTGCTTGTTTTTCTTTCAATTCAGCTAATTCTTTGGCTAATTTTTGCAACCTCTCCTTAGAAGCCTCGTCTTTTTCTTTCTTTAATGCCTCTTGCTCTATTTCTAACTGCATTATCTTTCTATTTATTTCATCCAATTCTGTAGGCAATGAATCAATTTCTGTTCTAATCTTAGCTGCTGCCTCATCAATTAAATCAATAGCCTTATCTGGCAAGTGCCTATCTGTAATATACCTATGAGATAAAGTAGCGGCTGCTACCAAGGCACTATCACTTATCCTAACACCATGATGAACTTCAAAACGTTCTTTTAATCCTCTTAAAATAGAAACTGTATCCTCTACAGACGGCTCATCTACAAATACAGGTTGAAAACGTCTTTCTAAAGCTGGATCCTTTTCAATATATTTACGATATTCATCTACAGTTGTAGCACCAATACAATGTAATTCTCCTCTAGCTAGCATAGGCTTTAAAAGATTTCCTGCATCCATTGCACCTTCTGCCTTACCAGCTCCTACAATAGTATGAATTTCATCAATAAATAAAATAATTTTTCCATTTGATTCTTGTATTTCTTTTAAAACAGCTTTTAATCTTTCTTCAAATTCTCCTCTAAACTTTGCACCAGCAATTAGTGCACCCATATCTAAAGCAAAAATCGTCTTGTCTTTTAATGATTCAGGCACATCTTGACGAAGAATTCTTTGGGCAATACCTTCTACAATTGCGGTTTTACCAACACCAGCTTCTCCAATAAGCACAGGATTATTTTTAGTTCTTCTAGAAAGAATTCTAATACATCTCCTTATTTCACTATCTCTCCCAATTACTGGATCTAACTTTCCTTTTCTTGCTTCTTCTACCAAATCCCGACCATATTTTTTCAAAGCATCATAGGTGCCTTCTGGATTATCTGAGGTCACCCTTTGATGCCCTCTAATTTCTGTAAGTACACTTAAAACTTTATCTTTATCTAAACGAAATGTTTGGCAAACTCTACCTACCCCTGTGTTAGGCGGCTCGTCTAATAAAGACAAAAATATGTGCTCTACACTTACATATTCATCCTTCATCTTTTTAGCTAGCTCTTGAGCTGCTAATAAAACACTATTTACTCTTTGAGTAACATAAATTTGCCCTGGTTGAACTCCAGGACCACTCACTTTAGGAAGCTTTTCTAACTCACCTTTAATCGCATCTTTAACAGCAACAACATCATAACCAGCCCTTTCTAACAGTCTTGGAATAAGACCTTCTTCTTGGCTAACTAAAGCCAAAAATAGATGTTCTGCATCTATTTGTTGATGACCAAACTTTATGGCCTGATTCTGAGCTTCAGAAATAGCCTCTTGAGATTTTTGGGTAAATTTACTTATATCCATAATATTCCTCCTTCTATCTTTTTAAAATTTAAATTAAAATTTAAACTGAGATAATTCTCTTTCCAGTTGTTCTACTCGTTCTATTAAATCTACAATAATCATACCTGCCAAAGTAGAAAGTTCAAAATCACGACAAACTCGAAGCAAACGTTGAACTTTATAAATCTCTTTTTCTGGAAAAAGATAATGATCTTCGCCAACTCTATCAAAATTAATCCAATCCATTTCTATCAACTCAGTCAAACGTAAGGGATTAATACCTGTTCTAAAAACAAACTCTTCCCAACTTAATTTTTGAGACACACAAGGCTGGGAAATTTCTTTTATTCTAATATTTACCATTTACTCCCTCCTATCTCCTCGGATTAAAAGAAGAGATTCGGGCTAATTCCTGCCATAAGTCTTCTTCTTTTGCAGAAAGATTTTTTGGAGACTTAATTCTAATTTCAACCAATTGATCTCCTCTTCTTAACCCTTGTCCTAATCCCTTACCTTTAATCCGAAGCTTTTGACCACTACTAATTCCCCTTGGAACCTTTAACTTCACTTTGCCCTCCAAAGTAGGCACATCTATTTCTGTTCCAAGTACAGCCTCCCACGGTGCCAGATCTAAACGATAAATTATATTATTACCATCCAACTTAAATAAGGCGTGAGGTAATATTTTTACTTTTAAATATAAATCTCCAGCAGGACCATTTCCTATTCCTGGTCCGCCCTGGCCTTTTAATCTAATCCTAGCTCCATCCTTTATTCTTGGCGGAATTTTTACATTCAAAGTTTTTTTACCAGTTCCAATACTTCCTACAGTAATTGTTTTCTCTCCTCCTCGAAAAGCCTCTTCCAAAGATAACTCTAAAATAGCTTCTTGATCCTCACCTCTTGCTGAATAAAAATCTTGTCCAAAACCACTATAATAAGCTCTTTTCTTTTTTCCTGACCTGCCTAGTCCACCAAAAATAGTCTCAAAAAAATCACTAAACCCTCCCAAATCTTCAAATCCTGTACTATCTCCTCTAAACTCAAAGTGAATATTCTCAAATCCTGGCGGTGGTTCAAAATTTTGCCCATGCTGCCAATTAGGACCTAAAGAATCATAGAGTTTTCTTTTTTCTGGATCTTTTAAAACCTCATACGCTTCATTTATTTCCTTAAACTTCTCTTCTGCTTCTTTATTATTAGGATTCAAATCTGGATGATATTTTTTGGCTAACTTTTTATATGCCTTAGAAATCTCTTCCTGAGATGCACCCTTTGAAACACCTAAAATTTTATAATAATCTTTATACTCCATATCCAAATTCCCCTCTAAAAAATTCAATTTTTAAAACAAGTTAGCACCTTAATATGTTTAAAGATAAGTCTAAAAAAAACAGAGTCAAGAAGTTTTGGCACAATTTTTGTTGGCATTTTTAAGAGCTGAACCTTGTAAAGATAAAAGAATTTCTCCTGATTTAGGGCCTAATCCTTGAAATTTAGTAGGCAGCTTAACCTGTTTTATAATCTCTAGGTCTTTTTTAGCCTGAGCTAAATAGTCTTTTTTACTATCAGCAAAAATTAATTTAAAAAAAGGGTCTAAAAAATATTCTATGTTCTTTAAAAGTCTAACTTTTGTACCTGGCCTTAAATCATTATAATTTCCTGCCTGCATATGATAAAGTGAAGCTAACTTCCCAGCCAATGCCATTTTATGAGATAATTTTAATCTTTTAGTTAAAGCTAAAACAACTTTTATACCTTTTTGTTCATGTCCATAATGATGGGGATATAGGTCTGGTGAAGTAAAGATTTTTCCCAAGTCATGACAAAAGGCCATCCAAACAGCCCAAAAATCTCCTGCTAATTCATTCATCAGACGTATAGTATGTCCTAAAACAGAAGATTTATGATAAGGCCTTGGTCCAGCTGGAATTTGAGAAGCTTGTTTTAGTTCCTCAAACCAAAACTCAAATCCCCTAACATTTTCTAAAAAAGCTAAAAAATTTCCAGGACGCTTAGACTTTAAGGCTTTGCATAACTCCTGTCCTATACGTTCAGGACTTATCTTTTCCCATATATCTTTTTGTTGGACAACATATCTACACGTTTCCACAAGCTCCTCACTAAGAATAAACTCAGGAAGTTCTGCCCAAAATCGTGCTGCCCTAAAAACCCTTAGAGGATCATCTAAAAAATTTTGTCTCTTTACTGGACGAAGAATCTTTTTTTCTAAATCATTTAAAGCAAGAGGATGTGCAATTAATTTTCCATCTTCTTGTTTAGCTAAGGAGTTTATAGTTAAGTCCCTATGTTCTAGGTCTTGCTCGATATTTTCATAACTACTAAGAGTATATTCATCTCTTCCTATGTAAAAAACACTTTTTACTTTCCCTACCTTTTTCGCCTGAGGGAATTTTTTTAAAAATTCCTCTTCCTTACAATCCAAAACTACAAAATCTAAATCCTTAGGAATTTTTCCCAAAAAATAATCCCTAACACTTCCCCCTACTAGATATATTTTCATAACATTAACCTCTGAAATCCTTATTTAATAGAAATATATCATTTTTTAATTTTTTGCCAATTATTATTAGCATAACAAATTAAAAAACTGAATTTTAGTTAAACTAAATATTTCTTCAATCAATTAATTCAACAAAAAGTTAAAACATGAAAAAAATATTTTTAAGTAACAGTTCATTGCGCTTCATTTTTTAACGCAAATTATTTTTGTGTTAAAAAAATAAACCTTATTTTATTTTTTATTTTTTCTTGCCTTTAATAAAAAAAATACTTTAATATACCCAAAAAAACCTTAGCAGTAAACAAAGGAGGAATTAATGAAAAGCTATCTAATAAAAGATATTATGATACCAAAAGAAGAATATATACTAGCTCAACAGGACATATCTCTGTTTGATATAATTATATCTTTAAAAGAACAAAAAAAATCATCTACTTATCATTCAACTATTTTAATCATTGATAATGAAAACAGATTAAAAGGTAAAATAACTATTATAGATATATTAAGAGGAATAGAACCAAAATATAAAGAATTATCTCATATGGATCTAACTAGATTTGGATATAACGATGACTATATATTTTCCATATTAAAAAAACAAGAGTTTTGGGTAGAACCATTAAAAGATTTATGTAATAAATTACCAACAATAAAAATAAAAGATATTATGCAAAATATAGAACAAACAGAAACTATTAAAGCAGAAATGTCTTTAGATATTGCAGTACATAAAATGGTAATAAATAACCACAATATCTTATTTGTTTATAACGCAAACAACGAATTCCTTGGAGTACTTAGATCTATAGATATTTTTGATCTTTTATGCAATACTATTGCACAATGCAACATAAAATAATAGGGAGGAAAGTGAACATGGTAAAAAATCCACCTAATACTTTTGATTGGAAAAGGGTATTTTTTATTTTTTTAGGTATTTTTTTGTTTACTATTGTATATTTTTCACCTCCTTGGCCAGATGCAGTTGATCCTTTTGGAAAACATTTTGTTTTAACTAGAGAAGGCAAAGGGGCTTTGGCTATTTTTCTCTTAGCTGGTACCTGGTGGGTATTTGAAGTAATTCCTATTGGAGTAACTAGTCTTGCAATTGGAGCTATGCAAGCAATGTTTTTGATAAGACCTGCCAAAGTTGCTTTTAAAGATTTTATGGATCCTTCTGTTCTATTTATTTTTGCCTCTTTAGTTATTGGCACTGTATTTACAAAAACAGGTCTAACCAAACGTCTTGCTTATAAAATGCTTATCATAGTAGGCGAAAGAACTAGCATGATTTTGCTAGGAGTATTTATAGTAACCTCTGCCCTTACCCATATAATGGCTCATACCGCAGTAGCTGCTACTATTTATCCTCTTTTATTATCTATTTATGCCTTATATGGAGAAGGAGATAAACCAACCAAATTTGGCAAAGCATTATTTATTGGTATGGCTTATGTAGCAGGAGCTGGAAGTATTGTAACCCTTTTAGGAGCAGCTAGAGGAGCAGTGGCTCTTGGTTTTTTCAAAGAAATTCTAAATAAAGATGTAACCTTTTTTGAACTAACTTATTATATGTTTCCCATTGGTTGGATCATGACCTTTCTATTATGGGGATTTTTCTTAATTTTTTTAAAACCAGAAAAAAAGAGAATAATTGGACTTAGAGAAAAAGCTAAAGAACTAAACAGCCAACTAGGTAAAATAACTAAAAATGAGATAATCGCTGGGCTTATTGTTTTAGGTGTAATTATAACTATGTCTTTACGCTCTTTTATTCCAGAATTAAAGGCTATTGATAAAACTGCAATAATCTTAGTTTCTACTATTCTATTTTATATATTAAAAATTCTAAATATCAAAGACTTAGAAGAAATTCCTTGGAACATAATTTTACTATTTGCTGGCGCTATGAGCATAGGATTTTGTCTATGGGAAACAGGCGCAGCCAAATGGTTAGCCATCAATTGGCTCAACATGTTTAAAGATTCAAATTGGTTTATATTTGTAATGGCCATTGCCTTCTTTGTGATGATGATGACTAATTTTATTATGAATGTAGCTGCTATTGCTATATCTTTACCTGTCGCTCTTGTAATCGCTCCTTATTTAAATGTTGCAGGAGAGGTTATCCTCTTTTCTTCACTAGTTGCAGCTGGCATGCCATTTTTATTCTTAGTAGGAGCAGCACCTAATGCTATTGCTTATGACTCTAAACAGTTTACCACTGGAGAGTTCTTTTTATATGGAATACCTGCGAGTATTCTTTTAATGATAGTAATAGGCATTGCTGTAGCTTTTATATGGCCTATTATGGGTATGCCTATAACTCTTAAATAAAGAGAGGAAAAAAATGAAAACATTAAAAGATATTATCCTAAACTCTCAACTATTTACAAATCAAAAAAATATAGATTTAATTCCAACCATCCTAGTACCACAAAAAACATCAAATGTTTTTATATTATCTGCAAATCATATCTGTAAATATAAAATAAGATCATCTTATTTATTATACTCTTACATATTAGGAAATATAAAAATTAAAAATAGTATTCTTTATTCCTCAGATATAAGAGGTGATGAATTGAAATCACATACTGATAATTCAGAGAAAATCTCTATTAAAAATAGTCTATTATTAAACACATTAGTGCATAATAAAAGTCAAAACCAAAAATTTGATATCAAAAATACAATCTCTTTGCCTTACTCAAATATACATGGAGCTCCTGTTGATTCATCTATTTTGCATTACTTTGCTACAATAGATCTAACAGAGGTAAAGCAAAGTACTATTGGAAAATTTAGTTATATTCAAACAGGAACTTTAGATCATCAAGAGATATCTCCAGGAACTATATGGATTAAAACAAATAATTTTGAATTTTTATTTCAACACTCTAAACATACTTTAGACACATATTTAGGAAAAAATCAATGTGGTAAAATATATCAATTATTATATAATATTGAAAACAAATTGATACATAAGTTTATATCTGGGAAATTAGAAGAACAACAGAAAGTTAATATCCCTCCATCAAGCTCAATTTCTTCCCTTAGTATCTATGAAAATATAAATATAAAAGAAAATGTATTTATTTCTCAACGAGCCTATGTCCATAATTCTAGTATAGGAATTGGTTCTAACATTCAAGAAAACTGCATAGTATCAGAATCAAGATTAAAAAATTGTGTTGTTATTGCTCATGGCGCAAAATTAATTCATACCACAGCTTCAGACAGAGTTTTTGTAGGCTTTAATTCGTTTTTACAAGGCACAAAAGATTATCCTATTTATCTTGGACAAGGTTCTATAGTTTGTCCTCATACTATCATTGATGCAGAAGAAACAATACATATTCCAGATGGTCATTTAGTTTGGGGAATAATTAAAACTCAAAGTGATTTAAAAAATTATAGCATATCTTTACAGGAATTGATGAAAATCAAAACAATTAAAAAAGAAAATTTTATATTTAACGGCTCAGGACAAGCATTTGTCCAAGCTTTTACTAAAAGAATTGAACATATTTTAGAAGAAAATGGAGCTTTTTTTAGTTATAATAATAGTAAAGGACATGCTCAAAAAAATAAAAATTTTTCATATATTTGGCTAACTCCATCTATGGATAAGCCTGTTAATTTAAATATTTCAACAAATAACAAGGAGGAACAATGCTAGTAGCAAAACTTATGCAGACGAAATTAGTATTAGCGAGTGGGGAGTGTAGGTTTAAGAGTTTATTATGTAAGATAGGAAAGCTTGCTCCTCGTCAGATTTATATTGTAAATGACAAGATGGAGTTAGAGGGGATTATTACAGGATATGATTTGTTAAAGGAAGTTATGCCTTATTATTTAGATGCAAAGCTAGCCAGGACTATTCAAGAGCCTGAGATTAATGATTTTTTAAGAAAATGCATTGAAAAGGTAGAGGCTAAAAAAGCAAAAGATATTATGATTACTGAGTTTGTTTATTTAAAACCTACTGATCATGTTATGGAAGCTGAGGCCTTGATTGTAGAAAGAGGAATTAATTCTTTGCCAGTTTTAGATGAAAACAAAAGACTGGT